>CAMASN010000002.1 GCA_945861025.1 Ferrithrix thermotolerans DSM 19514 | reverse complement strand
ACGCCAAGGCTTGAAACACGGCGAAGTCGGCGTGCGGCTTGATCTCGTCGACCAACAAATGCAGCGGCGCATTAGTCATCACGTTGAACCAATCCATCCCGCCAATCTCGACCTGCCCGAGTTGCGGATGATCGAACGGTTCCCATGGCAGGTAGTTGCCGCCGTTGCTATCGCACCACCGAGCGATCGCGAGCTCGTCAGCAACCGATGGCCCGGTGTACCAAATGTCGGTGCTGCTGCGAACGCCTGTTGCTGCGAACACCACGTCCCAAAATTCGGTGGTCCAACCGAACAGGCCGAGATGTTCGTAGGCCCAATCGTCGGCAGCGCCGCTCATTGTTTCGGTCTTATCCCACGTGAAGTCTTCGTACACCGAGTGCACCGGATACGAGGTGAGTGCTGTGCCCCTCGCACCAAGTTCTTTCCAGACCCAAACGTCGGTTGACGGCAGGCTCGAATCGCTGTGAGTGCTTGAGGGTCGCAGCAAAACGCCGCCACTAGTGTGAAACGCGTTGTAGCCGCACACGTTGGGCCGCGCCACGACTGCGCGCACCAACGCATCGATCTCTGGTTCGCTGAGCGGATGATCGCCAGCACCTCGGGTGGTGGAACCCCATCCGGCAGGGAAGTTGCGGTTCATGTCGAGTGACTCAGGGGCCCGCGGCCGAGGCACGGTGAAACCGTCGTAGCCCTCGATGGTTCCCTCAGCCAACAGTCGATAACGCAGCACACCCGGTGCCACGACACCATCTACCGGAACCGGAACCATCACGCGCTGGTCGTCGGCGTGTGGCATCCAGGCACCGTTTGGATCAACGATGCGCATGGTGAGCACGCGACCATCGCCGTTAATGTCGTGCTCAACAAGGCCCGGCCACTGATGGCGATCTCGCCACGGCCACGGTCGCATGCTGCTGCGGCGATAGACCGGCGAATCGGCCAGCGCCGCCTCGACCCCATCGGGGTTCACGCGCGGCACCACATAAAAGGTGCGAGTGCGAAGCGCTTCGAGTGTTGCCACATCGTTGCGCTCGCTCGCAGTGGCGAGATGATGTAACAGATACAGCGCAGCTGCGCCGCCCGTGACCTCGACGGCATGAATGTTGGCGTCCACCCAATAGGCCGGCTTAGTGTGCGGCTCGCCAGTGACTGCATCGGTCATTGCAACGAGCCACAAGGGCCGGCCCTCGAACGAGGTGCCGTATTGCTCAAGCCTGACGAGGTGAGCGTGCTCGGCCGCGAACGCCTGCAACGCTGCGGTGAGTTCGTCGAAGCGAACGTAACGATCGAAAGGCAAGACCATGGCGCGACCCTAGCGGTCGTCTACGTCTGCGTGGTCGGGACTACGCTGCCCGACATGACTGGCTCGCTTGTGATTCTTCGCCATGGGCAAAGCGAATGGAACAAACTCAACCTCTTCACCGGGTGGCACGATGTCGACCTCACCGAGCAGGGCTGCGCCGAAGCCACCGCCGCTGGAGTCACCATGGCGGCCGAAGGACTCTCGTTCGACGTTGCTCACACCTCGCTGCAGACCCGTGCCGTGCTCACCTGCCACCTTGCCCTCGAGGCAATGAACATGGTGTGGCTGCCGGTGCAGCGCAACTGGCGGCTCAACGAGCGCCACTACGGCGCGCTACAAGGCCTCGACAAGAAGGCCACCACCGAGCAGTACGGCGCTGAGCAAACCAAACTCTGGCGCCGCAGCTACGACATTCCACCTCCACCCGTAGATCTGTCGAGCCCCGAGCACCCAATCCACGATGCTCGCTACCGGCTGCTGCCGCCCGATGTGCTGCCCGCCAGCGAGTGTCTCAAAGATGTTGTTGCTCGGGTGTTGCCCTATTGGTACGACATCGTTGCCCCACAGTTGCGCGCCGGACTCGACGTCTTGATCACGGCCCATGGCAACTCGCTGCGGGCACTCGTGATGCACCTCGAAAGCATCTCGCAAGCCGACATCGCCGAACTCAATATCCCCACCGGAGCCCCACGGCGCTACACCTTCGACAACAACTTGCGGGTCACGGGCTCGGCCTATCTCGGTAACGCCGCCGCAATTGCTGCTGCAGCAGCAGCCGTCGCCAACCAAGCTGGCGCCTCACACTCGCCCTGAGCTGGGCTCGATAGTCACACCAGCAAGCGGCAACGTCGTATAGTCGCGGGTATGGCGTCTAAAAAAGCTTCTCTCGAGCACCTCCGCAAAGTTCAACTGTTCTCGTCGTGCTCGACCAAAGATCTCGAGCGCATCGCGAAGGCTGGCGACGAGTTGCCGTTTAAGGCCGGCACTACCATCGTCGATCAAGGCCAGACCGGCAAAGAGGCGTTCATCGTTCTCGACGGCACCGTCATCGTGCGCCGCAACGGCAAGAAAGTTGCCACGCTCGGGAGCGGCACCGTGGTGGGCGAGTTGTCGCTACTCGACCACGGACCCCGCACCGCAACGGTGACCTGCGAAACCGACTGCACGCTGCTGCTCATCACCCAGCGCCACTTCTTGGCCGTTGTCGACGATGTCCCAGCACTCGCTCACAAGCTGCTTGGGTCACTCGCGAGCCGCATTCGCGACCTCGACCGCCAGTACTACGGCTGATTTCTTAGCCCGACGCTGACACCAATCGCGCCATCAACATGGGCGCGCAGCACATTGCCAACTAGTCTTGCATCGTTATGAGCACGCACGCGTCCTCCCCAGCGCCGGCATCAACACCGAAGCGCTTCAAACCACACCAGCTTGTCCTCGCAATGGGCATCTTTATGGCTGTCTTCACCGTGGTCTCGGGCATCATCCCGCTGATCACCAAGTGGCACAGCGAGAAGGCTGTTACTCGCGAACCGTTCGAGGGAATCCCCGGACCATTACAGATCGCGTTCTACACGGTGGTGCCTGCACTCATTGTGTGGGCAACCTTTGCGTTCGCCGATCGCGTGAAGAACTGGGAGCGTGGCGGACCAGATCGTCGCCGAACCACAACAAAGAACGTCAAGCGTCGCCTCGCCGACTTCCGCGCCGGTGTGTACATGCGCACCCTGTTACGCGACTCAGCCGCTGGCGTCATGCACAGCATGATCTACTTTGGTTTTCTCGGCTTGCTCGGTGTGACTACCGTGCTCGAGGTCGATCACCAGTTGCCGCCATCGCTCAAGTTCCTCCACGGCCACGTGTACATGGCCTACTCATTCTTTGGCGACTTTGCTGGCACCGTATTTGTGGGTGGCATCTTGTGGGCCATCGCCCGCCGTTACATCCAGCGGCCCTACCGCATCCGCATCAAGACCAAGCCCGAGCACGCCCTGATCTTGGGCGTGTTCTTGGCGATCGGTGTCACCGGATTCTTGGCTGAGGGTTTCCGCATTGCCGAGATCGACCAGCCCAGCTACGAAAAATGGAGCTTCATCGGCTACCCACTGAGCATGTTGTTCGACGGCATGTCGGCGCACACCCTCGACCTGTGGCATCAGATTTCATGGGGCGGCCACGTGATCAGCTTCATCGCCTTCTTGGCCATCTTGCCGGTCACCATGTTGCGTCACATGTTCACCTCGCCGCTGAACATGTACCTCAAAGATCGTGAGCGTCCAAAGGGCGCAATGAAGGCAATGCCAAACCTCACCGAAACCTCGCTCGAGAGCTTTGGCGCAGCGGTTGTCGAAGACTTCACCTGGAAGCAGTTGCTCGACCTCGATGCCTGCACCATGTGCGGCCGTTGCACCAGCGTGTGCCCAGCGCACGCAACCGGTAAGCCACTCGACCCTCGCGAGATCGTGCTCAAGGCCGGCGAAGTCATGGCCGCCACTGCAGCACACGCGGCCGGCGGCCGCGTGTCACCTCCAATCGGCACCGACTCAGCCATCACCATCAGCAGCAACTCGTTGTTCGAGCGCATCACCGCCGAAGAACTGTGGTCGTGCACCACCTGCCGTGCGTGCGACGAAATCTGTCCGGTCAACATCGAGATCCTCGACAAGATCCTCGATATGCGCCGCTACCTCTCGCTGATGGAGAGCAACTTCCCAGCCGAGCTCGGCAACGCCTACCGCGCCATGGAAAACCAAGGCAACCCATGGGGCATGAACCAAGGCGAGCGCGGCGACTGGGCCAAAGACCTCGACGTGACCATCGTCGATCCGGGCGAGCCACTGCAGAGCGAATACCTGTACTGGGTTGGCTGCGCCGGTTCGTTCGACGACAAGAACAAGAAGGTCACCCAGGCAATGGCCAAGCTGTTACGCCGTGCCGGAATCAGCGTGGCCATCCTCGGCCCATCCGAAATGTGCACCGGCGACTCAGCGCGCCGCAGCGGTAACGAGTACCTGTTCCAGATGTTGGCAATGCCCAACGTCGAGATGCTCAACGGCATGGGCGTGAAGAAGATCATCACCCAGTGCCCACACTGCTTCAACACGCTCAAGAACGAGTACCCGCAACTGGGCGGCAACTACGAGCTCGTGCACCACACGCAACTGCTCGAGCAGCTCATCGAAAGCGGTCAGCTCGATGTCAGCCAGGCCACGCTCGAAGAGCGCATCACCTATCACGACAGCTGCTACCTCGGTCGCCACAACGATGTGTACCTCGCTCCTCGCAAGGTCGTTGCCTCGATCAAGGGCATCGAAGTGGTCGAGATGCAGCGCAACGGCACCCAGGGCATGTGCTGTGGCGCCGGTGGCGCACGCATGTGGATGGAAGAGACCATCGGCACCAAGGTGAACGACGAACGTGCGATGGAGGCAATCTCGACCGGCGCAACCCGTGTGGCCACTGCCTGCCCGTTCTGTTACGTGATGCTCGACGACGGCGTGAAGGCCGCTGGCAAGGACGAGTCCGAGGTCAAGGTGGCAGACATCGCCATTCACCTCATCGAGGCCATCGAAAACGGCGAGCGTCAACTCGCTGCCATGCAGAACGAAGCGCCGCTACAGGCTCCTGTAGCTGGCGACTGATTGCTCAGGTGAAGTTCTCGAAATAGCGGCTCGGCGTTGGGCCGCGCTGGCCCTGATACTTGCTGCCCCGAGCGCCTTTGCCATATGGGTTATCGGCTGGCGTGGTCATCTGCACAAAGCTGATCTGGCCGATCTTCATGCCCGGATAGATGGTGATGGGCAGGCTGGCCACATTGCTGAGCTCGAGAGTGATGTGACCATCGAAGCCAGCATCGATGAAGCCGGCAGTCGAGTGGATGAGCAGACCGAGTCGACCAAGCGACGACTTGCCTTCGATACGTGCCACGAGGTCGTCGGGCACCGTGATGCGCTCGAGTGTCGAGCCGAGTACGAACTCGCCCGGATGCAACATAAACACGCCATCGGGATCGACGACGACCATCTCGGTGAGATCTTCGAGGTCTTGCTTCACGTCGATGATGCCCGCTGTGTGGTTACGGAACACACGAAACAGGTTGCTGACCTTCACGTCGATGGACGACGGCTGGATGCACCGTTCGTCGAGTGGGTCGATCACGATGCGGCGAGCCGCAATCTCTTCACGCAAAGTTCGGTCTGACAAGATCACAGCGCCACACTAGTGACTGCGGCCCCCGCAAATGAAGGGTGCGGCAAGATCAGCTTCGCCGCTAGTGTTCACCCGTGCTGCGAAAGCAACGCACGCGGGTGTAGCTCAATGGCAGAGTATTTGCTTCCCAAGCAAATGACGCGGGTCCGATTCCCGTCACCCGCTCAACCCAAACTCAACGATGACCGGAGCGGTCTACTACCGTCGGGTCCAATGAGCATCGACGAACAGCGCACACCAAAGCCCGCCACCGAAAGCACCCGGGTTCGCAATGCAGCCGTGCATTCGCACCTCAACCTCGCCGATCGGGCCGACTTTGAGCGGGCCTCGCAGGGACTCCTTGCCCAGCTTGAGCCGCCAGTCATCAATGGTCCCTTCGGCAATGCGTTGTGGGACATGGGCAAGTACGAGTTCCTCAACGAAGATGCGCCAGCCGAGGCCAACCCCAGCCTGTGGCGCCAAGCGCAGATCAACTGTCTGCACGGCCTATTCGAAGTAACCGACGGCATCTACCAAGTTCGTGGTTACGACATCTCAAACATCACGTTCGTGCGCACCAACACCGGCTGGATCGTGATTGATCCGCTCACGGTGGCCGAAACCGCTGCCGCTGCACGCAGCTTGGTCGACTCTCACTTTGGCGTTCGACCCATCGTCGCCGTCATCTACACCCACAGCCACGCCGACCACTACGGCGGCGTACGCGGCATCATCACCGACGACGACGTGAACAGTGGCAACGTTCGTCTCATTGCTCCAGCCGGTTTCCTTGAGGCAGCCATCAGCGAGAACGTCACCGCAGGGCCGGCCATGACCCGCCGTGCGATGTACATGTATGGCTCACTGTTGCCGGTTGGTCCACGGGGCCATATCGACGCCGGCCTGGGCAAAGGCATCCCCCTTGGCTCCGGCGGGCTCATCGCTCCCACCGAGTCGATCGAACTCACCGGCACCGAGTTGCTCATCGATGGCATTCGCATCGAGTTTCAGCTCACACCCGGCACCGAAGCGCCCGCCGAAATGAACTTCTACTTCCCCGACTTTCGCGCCGTCTGTATGGCCGAAAATTGCGTGGCCACATTGCACAACCTCTACACCCCACGCGGAGCCGAGATTCGCGATGCGCTCGGCTGGAGTCGCTACATCAACGAAGCGCTTGAGACCTTCCTCGATCGCAGCGACGTTGCGTTTGCCAGCCACCATTGGCCACGCTGGGGCAGTGCCGATATCGAGGCATGGCTTGGCGGCCAGCGCGATCTCTACCGCTACTTGCACGACGAAACCCTGCGCTTGGCGAACCACGGCCATACCGCGCTCGAGATCGCCGAAGAGATCTCGCTGCCTGCAGCCATCGGCGACGAGTTCTTCAACCGCGACTACTACGGCACCGTCAGCCACAACGTGAAGGCCGTGTATCAGCGCTACCTCGGTTGGTTCGACGCCAACCCGGCAACGCTGCATCCACTCATCCCGGTCGATGCTGCCAAGAAGTTCGTTCAATACATGGGTGGCGCCGCCGAAGTGTTGGCCAAAGCTCGCGTCGATTTCGAGGCCGGCGAATTCCGGTGGGTGGCGCAGGTGGTGAACAACGTGGTGTTCGCTGACCCCGCCAACCAAGAGGCCCGTCTGTTGCAGGCCGACGCGCTCGAGCAGTTGGGCTACCAAAGCGAGTCAGCGCCGTGGCGCGACTTTTATCTCACCGGCGCACAAGAACTGCGCAACGGTTCGCCATCGGTGCCCGGCTTTCGCGGTGCGGCTCGCGTCGACGTGATGCGCGCGATGACACCTCGCATGGTGCTCGACAACTGCGGCGTGAAGCTCAATGCGCCAGCGGCATCAGATCTGCGCTTTGTGTTCGACATTCATTTCACCGACCACAACGTGCACTTCAATGTCACGGTCGCCAACGGCGTTCTGCACTACGGCAGCCGCGGTCTTGGCACCGCCAGCACGCAGATCAACACCACGGTCGAGGCAATGGTGAAGGTGAGCACCCATGTGAGCACCATCGAGGCCGAAACCGAAACCAGCGATCTCTCGATCACTGGCGACACAGCACGCTTTGGCGAATTCATCGCCCTGCTCGATCAGTTCGACATCTTCTTCCCCATCATCGAGCCCTAGACCCCAGGTAATTGGGTTACGGCGCGAGCCACGACCAGATCAGGTCTTGCAATCGGTCGATGCCGATGCCCTTCGATGCGCTGACCCACACGATGTCGCCGGGCTCAAGGTTGCAACCTTCGGAAAGCTCAATACGCCGCTTGGGCTTCTTGCTCGACTTCACCTTGTCGCTCTTCGTGGCGATGACCTGATGCGGGATCTCGTTGCTGCGCAGCCAGTCGAGCATCTGCACGTCGAGTTTGGTGGGCCCAATTTCGCCGTCGACAAGAACCATCACCATCTCCAAACAATCGCGGTGCAGCAGGTAGCCCTCGATCATTTGGCCCCAATCTTGCTTCACGCGATTGGGAACCTTGGCGTAGCCGTAGCCCGGAAGGTCGACAACCGTGACGCCGGGCTCGACTTCGAAGATGTTGATCAATTGCGTGCGGCCCGGGGTCTTACTGGTGTGGGCAAGACGGGTGCGATTGGCGAATGCGTTAATGAGCGACGACTTGCCCACGTTGGAACGACCAACGACTGCGACCTCGCGATCGGACTCTGGAAGATCGTCGACGCGCGTGGCCGACTTCAAGAACCGCAGCGGAATCGGTGGCATCGAGCCAGCGTACGCTGCGGGTGAATCACTTACTTGGACAAGAGCGATCCGATGGCCCACAGCGCGGCAACACCACCGACCAGTGTCATCATCAAGCTGCGTCCTATTGGTGCTCGCGTAAGTTCGCCAGGTTTTGGTCGAGCCGGCGGCTTGAGTAACGCGAGCAAATTGCCCACGAACAACGCACCGCCCATTGCGAGCACCAACCAGGCCAGAAGATCGTCACCCAACAGCATGTCCCCATCATGGCGAGCCGAAGGTGGCTTCAGTCAACGGGACGGGCACCAAAGGTGCGAAACTTTCGACAACTTGATCTAGAGGAGTTCTGATGGGCTTTCACCACGTAGCGCTCGCCACCCGCGACACCGCCGCAACTCACGATTTCTACACCAACGTGATG
Organism: Ferrithrix thermotolerans DSM 19514; assembly: GCA_945861025.1. GTDB lineage: Bacteria > Actinomycetota > Acidimicrobiia > Acidimicrobiales > Ilumatobacteraceae > WLMZ01. The sequence continues at coordinate 83,557 of CAMASN010000002.1, read as the reverse complement.
GGCTTTTCTTTGGTGAAGGTGGTCGCCTCGCCAACGCCCGGCGGGCACGACGGATGGAGCAAGCACTTCTTTTATTCCACCGCTGGCGAAGGCATAACGCCCAGCGGCGACGCAGGCATGATCGCGTTCTGGGAGATTCACGACGAGCAGATCGGCGACAAGTTTCCGGTCGACATCAACACCCATGCTGGCCTGCCGTGGTGGGTGAACCACATTGCGTTCGATGCACCAACTCTCGAAGACCTGTATCGCCATCGCGATCGCTGGCGCAAGCACGGCCACCATGTGCTTGAGATCGATCATGACTTCTGCAGAAGCATCTACATCCGTGACCCCGACGAAAACATGGTCGAGTTCAGCCACACCACGCGGCCGTTCACCGAGGCCGAGATCGCCCTCTCAAACGAGATGTTGTTGCAGGCCAAACCCGATTTCAACGGCCACGCCAACGCCACCGTGCACGCCCCGCTCTGAGGTCAAAAAATTTCCCAAAATATTTGTCAGGAAGTTCTCAAGTTTCCCACTGAGCGGCCGATGAATAGAGGGGACAAGCTCCGCGCACCAACTAGCGGGGCACTCATTGACGGAGTGGATCGATGACTGACGACGAAGGACAGCGCCGAGCAAAGGTGTTCTTGAAGCAACTGCTCGGCTCCACGCCCGAGGACCTTTGTTGGGACGAAACCCATCACCTACAGGGCCACATGTGTGTAGACGGCAGCGACCTCGTGGTCATTGCGCCACGCGACGAACGCCACGAGCCTGTGGTGCTTACCGCCCAAGACTGGGACGAAATTCGCCACGCCCCCGGCGAGAAGGCCGCAGATCTCGTGCGCAAGTGCGCGATCCGCGACCACGACGACCTCGATGCAGCGGTTGTTCGTTGTCATCGCGGCGCCACATCGAACTGATCACCCAACTAAGACAACACGAGTCAGCAGCGATAGAACGTTGCTGATGAACGCCGAGCAATACGACTCCTCTGCAAACTTTGCGCACGCTGTGGCGGCCCTTGTGGGGCGACCCGTTGGATCGGGCAAAGCCTCGGTGGCACCCGATCCCGTCAACCAGCCGATGATTCGACATTGGGCGGCCGCGTTCGAAGACGCAAACCCGGTGTACACCGACTCAGAGTTCGCCTCTGGCACTCGGTTCGGCGGCATCGTTGCCCCACCGCTCATGCTGCAAACGTGGACCATGGCCACCCCAATGATCACCGGCATCGCCCAGCGTGGCGGCGCACCCGTTCCATCCGAAGGCACAAGCCCGATGACGGTGTTCGACGAAGCCGGGTTCGTTGGCACTCTGGCCTCGAACTCAGAGTTCGAGATCATGCGATACCTGCGCATCGGCGAGACCGTCTCTGCCACCACGATCATCGAGTCGGTGTCCGAGCAAAAGAAAACCCGCATCGGACCCGGACATTTCGTTACGTGGGTCACCACCTATGTCGACGACAGTGGCGACACCGTTGGCATTCAACGATTCCGCATTCTCAAGTTCAAGCCCGAAGGAGCGCCGTCGTGACCATGCGCCTCGCGCCGCGGCCAATGTGTCCGCGGTGCAACTCGGTCGAATGGCACACCATCGATCTCGACAATGACCTCGCGTTGGCTCAGTTCCAACCGGCGACACAGCAATGAAGGCGCCCATCAACATCGACTTCAATCAGGTGAAAGTTGGCGACGAACTGCCGCCACTGTTCATTGAGGTCACCGCAACCGCTGTGGTGGCCGGCGCAATCGCCACGCGCGATTTCATGCCCGTGCACCACGACCGCAACTACGCCAACAAGCAGGGCGCTCCGGAGATCTTCATGAACATCCTGTCGGACACTGCCTACTGCAGTCGGTTCCTCACCGATTGGGCGGGTCCCGAAGCCATGGTGCGCAAACTGTCGATTCGCCTTGGTGTGCCGGCCTTCGCTGGATCCACGCTCACCTACACCGGCACCGTCACCGCTGTGTCGCAGATTGGCACAGAAGGAATCGTCGAGATCTCGTTGCGCGCCACCAACGACCTCGGCGATCACGTGAGCGGCGTCGCAGTCATTGGTCTGCCCACAAGCATCACGTCGACATGAGTTCGTGGATGAAGAACCGAACTACAACCGGCGTGCCGACCAGTGGTCTGGTTCTCGAACGGCCCTGAGCCGGGCGATCAGCCGCCGATGCGCTGGTACGTGTTCTGCAGTTCGTCCTGGATCACGTAGGCAATGCCGTTGGTTGTTGGCACATCGAGTTGAGCGTCGAGCACTTTGCTCTCAAAGGTCCAACCGACCGGCAACTTCAAGACCGAACCAAGGTTTTCGAGCTTGTCGATGGTTTGAGTCGGATCGATGATCTGTGCATACGACTGCATTGCGTAGATGTGCCCGGCATCGTCGGTCACTTCGTACACCCGTGAGCCCGCCTCGAACGAAAAGACTGTGTCGCGAGGAATCTCGCGAATGAGGTAGGGCGTCTGCGCTGGCATGGCTGGCCCGAAGTTGATCGAGGTGCCCTTGAACATCTCGAGCACACCGTACGTGGTGGTGTCGGCGGTCTTCACGATGTCGGTCGTGACGCGGTCGATGGTCCAATAGCGGGGACCGTTCTTGATGGCCGCGATGCCACCTTGCGCGGCGGCGGCCTCGGGAGCCTGAATGGCGTCCCAATCGGCCTGCGGACATTCACTGAAGCCCATCGTGTTCCACACGTCGAGCACGAAATCGGCGGCAACCTTTTTGAGCACGGCGATCTCGCAGTAACGCACGTTGCGAATGCCATTGGGGTACAACGCGTCGGCCTTTGAGACCTCGGTGACCGGCGTGGTATCGGAGGTTGACGCTGGTGCCACCGTGTCGGTGGTAGCTGTGGTGCCATCGGTTGCTGGCGCAGTGGACTCGGTTGTCTTGGTGCTCGAACCACACGCCACTGCGATCAGGCTTAACGCCGCAACAGCGGCAAGACGGCGAACCGTTGTAGTGGTCGAGTTGGCGGAAATCTTTTGTCCGTTCATATGACAAAAGATACTAGGGGTTCTTGGCAATGAATTACGAGTTGAAGCGCGAGCGAGCTCAGCCAACGTCGGTATTGCTGATCAGGGGAGATAGACGACGAAAACTTTGCGGAGCGTTTCGTGCACGGTCCAAGTTCCGCACCAACCAAGTTCGAACACTGCGCTGGATCCAGCCGACAACTCGACGCCCTCTTCGCCATCGCGCTGCACAGTCATACGGCCCGAGAGCACGTGAATGAACTCGCCACGACCAGTGAACTCCCAGCGCGAAGCGCCCGGTTCGCACTCCCAGGTGCCCGACACGATGCTCTCGTCGGGGCTGGTGTAGAACACCTCGCTGCGGGTCATGATGTCGCCCGAAAGTGGCTGGGCCGAGGGCTGTGCGAGCAGCTCTTCGGCAAGGTCGGCAACAGCAATCTCAGCGGCGCGAAAGTTAATGGTCACAATGGATCCTTCGATGCGAGGTACGCGGCGAGCCTACAGCTACACGCCAGAGCGAGCGGCGTTGTCGAAACGTGTGTACGCGCCCAAGAACGCTAAGCGGCGGGTGCCAATAGGTCCCGAACGATGCTTGGCCACAATCACTTCGGCCGAGCCCTTGTCGGGTGACTCGTTGTTGTACACCTCGTCGCGGTACAAGAACATCACGACGTCGGCGTCCTGCTCGAGGCTTCCGCTCTCGCGCAGGTCGGCAAGCATTGGTCGCTTGTCGGTGCGGCTTTCGAGATTTCGACTCAGCTGGCTCAGCGCGACGATGGGTATCTGCAGTTCGCGAGCCAAGATCTTGAGACCGCGGCTGATTTCGCTGACCTCAAGCTGGCGGTTCTCTGAGCCACTGCCCGACATCAACTGCAGGTAGTCGATCACGATCAGGCCGAGACCGTCGCGGGCCTTGAGGCGACGAGCTTTAGCACGAATCTCCGTCACCGTGACGCGAGGGTTGTCGTCGAGATAGAGCGGCACCTCAAGGCGGCCAACGGCGCGGCCGAGCTTGGTCCAATCGGATTCGGTGAGCTTGCCGTTACGCAGCTTGGTGCTATCGACTCTGGCCTCGCTGCTCAAAATACGTTGGGTGAGTTCGGTGTGGCCCATTTCGAGCGAGAACACCAACACCGGCACCTTTGAGTTTTGTGCGGCGTGCACTGCAAGGCCCAGACCGAACGCCGTCTTGCCCATAGCGGGTCGAGCACCCACGATGTTGAGCGTGCTTGGCTGCAGACCCGACAACAGTTCGTCGAGGTCGTTGTAGCCGGTGGCCAACCCGGTGATCATGTGGCCGCGTTCGAAGGTCTCCTGCAGCTTGTCCATCGCCAGCGGCATCAATTCACCCAGAGGCTGCACCGAATCAGTGACCCGATCTTCGGCGACCTCAAACACCTTGGTCTCGGCTTCGTCGAGCGCACGAGCGACATCGTCGGGCTCGTTGTAGGCCAGCTCAGCAATCTCTGAGGCAACACGAATGAGGCGACGCAACACTGCCGTGTCTTGCACGATCTTGGCGTAGCGCGACGAGTTCGAGATAGCCGGCGTTGCGTTTTGCAGTTCGAGGAGCAGCTCGGCGCCGCCAATCTCGTCGAGTAGGCCGGCGCGGCGCAACTCGTTGGCAACCGTGACGGCGTCAACAGGCTGGCCTGTTGCGTTGAGCCCACGTATCGCGTCGTACACGTATTGGTGTGCGGGCTTATAGAAGTCGTTGACCGACAAGCCCATTTCGGCCACCGTGCCGACAGCATCTTTCGACAACAACAGTGCGCCCAACAGGGACTCTTCGGCATTGAGGTTGTGAGGCGGTACTCGACCTTCGCCGCGAACCGGACGTATTGGTCGTGCACGATCGCGAGAAGTTTCAGCCAAGGACATTCGTTCAGCCTTTCGCGCGTTGCCTGTGTATCGCTAGAGGTACAACGCTGTGATCTTGCTGTGGGATAGCTGTGGACAACACGACCCCGCTGTGGACAGCGGGGTCGTGAGCATTCTCTTCAAACTGCGCATTGGGTCAATGACCTCATGTGTGCTGCGGTTGCAGCGGTGTCGTTATGCCTTCACCACTTCGATGGTGAATGGGAACTCGACATCGTGGTGCAACTTGGCAGTCACGCTGTACTCACCGAGAACCTTGATCGAGTCCGGAAGGTGCAGCTTGCGACGATCGAGTTCGATGTGCGCCTGGGCCTGAACGGCTGCGGCGACATCGGCAGCGGTGACTGAGCCGAACAAACGGCCTTCGGCACCGGCCTTGGCGGTGATCTTGATGACCTGAGCCACAAGCGCCTTGGCGATGGTCTGAGCGCTGTCACGATCGGCAGCGTCACGCAGGTCACGGGCACGGCGCATAGCGCCAGCCTGTGACATTGCGCCATCTGATGCAACGAGTGCGAGACCCTTTGGCAACAGATAGTTACGGGCGTGGCCGTCGGAGACATCGATGATGTCGCCGCGCTTGCCGAGGCCCTTATTGTCGGCACGAAGAATAACTTTCATCTCAGGCCTCCGTCTCGGTGGTGTCGTCATTGTCATTGTCATCGCCGTCAATCTCGGCAGCGATTTCCTCAGTTGCACCCTCGGTTGCGGCTGCTGCGTCACGGCGTGGGCCCCGATCGCCGCCATCGCGTGATGGGCGACCTGGACGAGTGTTCGATACCCGCTTGGTGTATGGCAACAAGGCCATCTCACGTGAGTTCTTAATCGCATTGGCGATATCACGCTGCTGCTGCACGGTGTTACCCGAGACGCGGCGGTTGCGAATCTTGGAGCGATCGCTCACGAAGCGAGAAAGAAGATTGACGTCTTTGTAATCGACGTACTCGATCTTGTCGGTGACAAGAACGCTGGTCTTCTTTTTGAACTTCTTCGGATTGTTGTCTTTTGGCGCACGCGCCTTGTTTGATTTGCTGGTCATGTCTTATCCAATTTTCTCGAAATACTCAGAACGGTTCTTCATCGCCGTAAACGGGATCGGGGGAATTGCGGTTGCCGCCGGCATTGGCGCCACCTTGAAAACCGCCGCCTTGTCCGCCGCCTTCGCTGCGAGCCACCTTCTCAACTTGAGCGGTGGCCCAACGCAGGCTTGGTCCAATTTCGTCAGCGACGATCTCAACAACACTGCGCTTTTCGCCCTGTTGTGTTTCGTAAGACCGCTGGTCGAGGCGACCAGTAACGATGACGCGCATGCCCTTGGTGAGCGACGCCGCAGCGTTCTCGCCGAGCGTGTCCCACGCCTGCACGTTGAAGAACGAGGTCTGTTCGACCCATTCGTTGTTCTTCTGGTAACGACGGTTGACTGCGATGCCAAAACTGGCAACACCTTTGCCGCCCGCGGTGAACCGAAGTTCGGGATCGCGGGTCAAGGTGCCGGTAACGGTGACTGTGCTATCTGCCATGGTTTCCCCTAACGGGTACGGCGGCCGGATCAGGCCGCGGAGCCAACCATGCCGCGGCGCTCGGCCTCGGCATCTGGAAGGCGGAGGAGCTTGTGGCGGACGACATCGTCCGCGAGACGGAGCTGGCGCTCGAAATCATCGAGTGCCCCACCTGGTGCCAACAGATTAAAGACGGCGTAATAGCCATTTTCTTTCTTGTTGATTGGGTAGGCGAACTGGCGCCTGCCCCACCAATCGGGCTTGCCGTGAACGGAACCGCCTACTTTGGTGACAGAGTCGGAAACCGACTTCACCCAAGCCTGCGCAGCCGTATCGTCGAGATCACCGCTGAGGATGATCATGAATTCGTAAGCACGCATCATGCGTGTGGAACCTCCCTTCGGACCCGAACGCGCCTTGAGCGTGCGGGGCCCCGCAATGGGGCAGGGTGAATATGACCGGGTGAGTGTAGCGGCGTTCTGACCAGCATTTTCACAGAGTGACAGATCGGTGTTACAGAGATAATTTCGGGACGAGCACCGTCGTGAGCAGGGGTTTCGTAATCGCTCGGCGTCTTTCTAGGCAGTGCTATGACAGAATCCACCACAGACATGGATGAACTCGACACCGCCGAACTCAATCAGTACCTGCTCACGAGCTACGGCCTCACCGGCCAGTTCGCGCCGTTACCAGGCGAAATCGACGCCAATTTCGCGGTGACCACTGATGCTCACGAGCGGTTCTTATTACGCGTGTACGCCCAAAGAGCTGCACTCGACGGAATCGAACTTCAGGCCGCGGTTCTGCAGTATCTACGCAGCGCCGACCCAACCCTGCCCGTGCAGCGAATCATCCCGACTGCTTCGGGCGAGCTCCTGCCCATTGTCATCGCCGCCGACGGTTCACCATCTGTAGTGCGTCTCACCACGTGGCTCGATGGCGATGTCTGGGCCCACTCGATCTCACCAAAGCGGGCCGAGCGCGCGGCCTCGGCTGCTTCGCTCGGCCGGCTCCTCGCCAAGCTCGACAAAGCACTCGAGCTGTTCGATCATCCGGCCGCCGATCGCAAGCATCGCTGGGATCTGGCTCGGTCTGGCGAACACCTCAACCTTGTCTCGCTGATTGACGAGCCATCCAAGCGCGAGCTTGTGACCATTGTGTTGCGTCGATTCGTCGACGAGGTTGCCCCGCGCTTGGCCGATCGACCCCGACAACCCATCCACGGTGACGCCAACGATTACAACGTGCTCCTTGCGTCCGATGGCTCCGTTAGCGGGCTCATCGATTTCGGTGACATCGTGCGCAGTTGGCGCATCAACGAAATCGCCGTGGCGTGTGCGTACGCGATGATCGGTGCACCCGATGCCATCGGCGCCGTCGTGCCGTTGGTCAGCGCCTACCACGACGAAAATCCGCTCGACGAGGCTGAGATCAACTCCCTATTCGACCTCATCCTCACCCGATACGCAGCCAGCATGTGCATGGCCGCAGCGCAGATTCGTGACGATCCCACGAACACGTATCTGCTCATCAGCCAAAACGATGTTTGGGAGCGCTTGCAGCACCTCACTGCGCAGAACCGCGAGATCGCAATCATGCGCTTACGCGCTGCGTGCCGCTTTGAGGCCGTTCCCGCCCGGCCACACATCGACCGATGGTTGCAACGCAATGGTCACCGCTGCGGCCGCGTGTTTCGTCGCGATATGTCGGCCACCAATCTGCGCGTGCTTGACCTCACCGAGCCCGACGAGCTCGTTGCTACTGCGCTTCTCAACTCGCTGAGCCACGATCCTGCCTCGGCCCATCTCGTAGCAGTTGGTCGATACGGCGAAGAGCGCTCAATGTACCGCACCCCCGAATTCGAAACCGCCGATCCCACCGAGCGCCGCACCATCCATGTGGGCGTCGACCTGTTCGCTCCCGCAGGCGAAGAAGTGCTCGCGCCGCTTGATGCCGTGGTGGCTGGCGTTGGTGTCGAGACGGTTCCGTTCGGGTTCGGCGGCATCGTGGTGTTACAACACGAAACCGACGACGGTGTCGCCTTCTTCACGCTCTACGGCCACCTCTCACCCGCGAGTTTCGCGAGGCTTACCGTCGGTGAACGCGTCAGCAAAGGCGACGTGGTCGCTCGCTTGGGTCGCTCAGATGAAAACGGTGGCTGGCAACCGCACCTTCACTTTCAGTTGATGAGCGATCTGTGCGGGTGGACCACCACGGAGATCATCGGCGTGGTTGCCCGCAGTCAATGGGACACATGGGCCAGCGTGTTCATGAATCCGAATCATGTGCTCGGACTTGCGGTTGATTGCAGCGTTGATGTCGAACGAGACGCCGCGTGGCTGCAGCGCGAGCGTCGACACGTGGTCGGCCGCTCGCTCAGCCTGTCGTATGAGGCCCCGCTCAAGATCGTTCGCGGCGAGGGCGCGCGCCTCATCGCCCACGACGGCACCAGCTATCTCGACATGGTGAACAACGTGTGCCATGTGGGCCATTGCCACCCTCGGGTCGTTGCCGCGGGTCAGCGCCAGATGGCCCAACTCAACACCAACACTCGCTACCTTCACGACAACCTCATCGAGTACTCGCGGCGACTCACGGCCACGATGCCAGCCGAACTCTCCGTTGTGTTCATGGTGAACTCAGGCAGCGAAGCCAACGACCTTGCTCTGCGACTTGCTCGCTCCTACACCGGTCAGCGCAATGTGGTCACGGTTGATCACTCGTACCACGGCAATGTCACCTCAATCGTCGAGGTGAGTCCCTACAAGTTCAACGGACCAGGCGGGCAGGGGCCGCCCGATCATGTGGCGATCGCCGAACTGCCCGATCTGTATCGAGGTCGCTTGCGCTACGGCCAAGCTGATGCGGGCTCTGGCTACGCAGACAGCGTGGCCTCTGCTGTGAACCGCATGCAGGCCGCCGGCCAAGCTCCCGCCGCATTTTTCAGCGAGGGCATGCTCTGCACCGGCGGCATGTTGACCCTTCCCGACGGCTATCTGCACCACGCCTACGCGCACGTACGCGCAGTGGGTGGAGTGTGCATCGCCGACGAAGTGCAGATTGGCTTCGGTCGCGTTGGTTCACACATGTGGGCATTCGAAACACAGGGTGTCGTGCCCGACATCGTCACGATGGGCAAGCCCATTGGCAATGGGCATCCGATGGCTGCCGTAGTCACCACTCCCGAGATTGCCGCAGCGTTCGCAAACGGCATGGAGTACTTCAGCACCTTCGGCGGCAACCCAGTATCGGCCGCCATTGGCCTTGCCGTGCTCGATGTGATTCGCGACGAACGACTCATGCACAACGCCGACCTCGTGGGCACTCGAATGATGCAGGGCTTGCGCGATCTCGCCGCCACTCACCAGATCATCGGCGACGTTCGCGGACTCGGGCTGTTCATCGGCGTCGAGTTGGTTCGCGACCGCAGCACGCTTGAGCCCGCCGATCACGAAGTCAGCGCAATCGTCGAAAATATGAAGCGCCGCCACGTGTTGCTCAGCAGCGAGGGACCGCATCACAACGTGCTCAAGATCAAGCCACCGATGGTGTTCTCAAACGCCAACTGCGACGAGTTTCTTGAGAAGTTCGATGCAGTGCTCAGCGAGTATCACTGATCTACTCGGCTTGGGCCGACGCCACCACAATGGCGCGGCCCGCAATGACATGACCCGCATTGGTGGCTGCAACTATCGATTCGCCGTCGATCAGCGCCGTCAAGAAGCCGGCAGCAAAGGCATCTCCGGCGCCAGTGGTATCACGAACATTGTCGATGTGCGGCGTAGGCACGGCAACGCTGACATGGCCAACCTCGGTGACCATCGATGCGCCGGATCCGTGCTTGACAACAGTGACGCGCCCAGCGAAGCGCAGCGGATCGACTGCGTCACCGAGACACGCCGCCTCGAGTTCGTTGCAGAGCAACACGTCGGGACGCAAGACCGCGAGCATCTCAACAACTCGGTCGACACCATGAGCGATGATCACGGCTGCCGACGACGCATCGATCGACACCAAGATGCCGCGCTCATGCGCCCACTGAATAAGCGTGGCCGCTGTCTGTGCGAGCGCGCCGTCGATCAGTGAATACAACGGCACGTGTAACGCGCTCAGCCCATCGAGCCAGGCAGGATCGGGATCAGCAAGATCGCCGCAACTACCGCGATCGCTGAGCATCGTGCGTTCGCCTTGTTGATCAACCAGCACGACCACGGTTCCGGTGCGGCCGCCACGCGGACAGACAACGTCGACACCATCGGCACGTAACGCGTCGATGAGCACACCGCCGTGAGCATCGCTGCCTACTTGACCTATGAAGCGCGCCGCGAACCCGGCTCGGGCTGCGCTTGCGGCAACATTCGCTGCGCTTCCACCGCGTCGGCGAACGACCAGCGCCTGAGTGTCCGAGGCAATGTTGATGGGCCCGCCGAGACGCACCACGATGTCCTCGACAAGATCTCCCAACGTTCCGAGCATGCCCGAGACGGTACTTCGTGATCGAAGCCCACGTTGTGGCACAGTCTGCCCGTGAACCTACAAACCTGGATCGCGTCTGACCACGCAACCATCGCCACTCGATTCGAAGCTGCAATTGCCGCTCACGTTCCCATCGGGCTGTGGAAGCAAACTCCCCCAGGCGGCGGCTCGTGTATCGCTGGAATGTTGCTTCATATGACTCTGCACGAAGATCTTGCAATCAACACCGCCGTGCGCAATGAGGCCCCAATCATCGACCAGCATCGGCAGTTGCTCGGCATCGATCATCTGGCAAAGTCCACCGGACTCTCCGAGACCGAGGACCCACGCCTCATTGAGGCCCTCAATGTCGAGCACCTTCGCCTCTACGTAGAAGCTGTCACCACAGCAACAGCGCAATGGCTGAGCACGCTCGACACCAGCACCCTCGACACGGTGCCCGACGCCAGTGCACGTCTTGAGCACACCGCCGGTCTTGCTGTCGAAGGGTTTGAGTGGCTGCACTCGATGTGGAGCGGCAAACCAACAACGTGGTTTGTGCAGTGGGAAGCAATCGGCCACCGCCACGGACATCTCGGCGAGATGGTTGGCATTCGCAGCCGACTGGGTCGCAGCCCGTTCTGATCGGCTCAGCAGATCTCAGGTCAACGCAGCAGCCGGTGGCGCTGGCTTGCCGCCAAGGGGCAGCACCCGCAGCAGATGGTGCCAGCGACAGTTCACGCAGGCCTCAACCACATACGCGTCGAGGTCGTCGGTGCGACCCTCGAACTGCGCTAGGTCGGCCTTTGTCGTGACACAACGACCATGGGCCGGAAGCCGTGGCCCGAACACATAGGTGACAAGCACCAACTTCACGACCTCGCAGATCGGGCAGGTGACGCTGGATGGCGCACCAACATTCTTGGCCGCTCGGATGAGCTCGGGATGCGCATCGCAGAGTTGATCGCGGGCCAGACGGCCACGGCGATATTCGTTGATGAGAGCGCGTCGTTCAAGGCGATGATCAACCACAGCCCGGGCGACAGACCCGTGACCGTTGCGGTTTCCACCTTTGCGAAGTGCATCAGCCGAGAAGGACATAGGAGCATCAGGTTACCGAGCCGCGTCGACACTCATCCGCGTCTCGGCCCTGCGAACCAACAACACTTACGGCGTGACCACAGTCGTACGTTATGGACCATCGGTAGCCGACGAGAGCGAACTGCGCTTGTGTGGTGACGTCAGTGGTAAGCGAGTGATCGAGTTAGGCATCGGCGCGCCGAGCAACGCCGTAGCCCTCGCCGGCGCTGGGGCTCGGGCCATCGCGGTCGATCCCTCGTCAGACCGCATCGCGCTGCTGCGTAAGCAAGCCGAGCAGGCCGAAGTAACGGTGCAATGCCACCAAAGCGAAGTAGCCGACCTTGGCTTCGCTACAAGTGGCTCGATCGATTTAGTTGTTGCGTCACACACGCTGCAAGAAGTGGACGATCTGGCTCGACTGCTGCGCCAGATTCACCGTGTGTTACGGCCCGAGGCCGCCTTTGTCATGGCGGGCCCTCATCCGATCGCCGCGATGCTCGGCAACATCGACGGGCAACAGGTTGTGCAGCGCACATACGGTGGCGGCCAGACCAGGTCGATCAGCGATGTGTTCATGGCCATGCAGCGCACAAACTTTCGTATTGATGTGATCCACGAGCTGCAACCGCTCAATGCTCGCAACGCGCGCACTCCTGCAGTGCTGGTCATTCGCGCTCGCAAACTCGGCGTCTAGCGGCTACTCGCCGCGAGCTACCCACCATGCACGAAGGCGAACACGTACTTCGTCGTCGCCCAAGAGTCCCTCTTCGAGACGAAGGTCGAGCAAGAAGCTCATTGCTTTGCCAACGGTAGGGCTCGGTGACAGCTCAAGGAACTCCATCACCTGTTTGCCGTCCATCTCTGGTCGAATTGCCTTGAGTTCTTCGTGCGCCGCAAGTTGCACAATGCGCGCCTCAAGATCGTCCATTCGCCTACTGAGCATCAGCGCCTTCTTCTCGTTGCGCGTGGTGCAGTCGCAACGGGTGAGCACGTTGAGCTCGTTCAGCAGTGGGCCAGCATCGTGCACGTATCGGCGAACGGCCGAGTCGGTCCATCCGGCTTCGTAACCATGGAAGCGAAGGTGCAGCGCCACCAATTCGGTGATGGCTTCGACATCGTCGGTGCTGTAACGCAATGCTTGCAAGCGTTGGCGAGCCATACGCGCGCCCACGACTTCGTGGTGATGAAATGTGACGCCCTTGCCCTTAAGAAACCCGCGGGTCTTGGGCTTGCCCACATCGTGCAACAGCGCAGCGATGCGGGTTCGTCTGAAGTCGTACTCACCGGGAAAATCGCGGGTCACGTTCTCGACAACTGCCAACGTGTGCGTGAGCACATCTTTGTGACGGTGAATCGGATCTTGTTCGAGCCGCATGGCCGGCAACTCGGGAAGAAACTCACCAGCGACTCCGTTGTCGACGAGAAACAGGAGTCCCTCTGACGGGTGATCGACCACCATGAGCTTGTCGAGTTCGTCGCGAATACGTTCGGCCGAAACAATGGACAACCGGCCGTGCATCGCACGCACCGCCTCCACCAGTTCGGGCACCGGTTGCAGGTGATAGCCAGCTATAAATCGCGCCGCACGAAGCATGCGCAACGGATCGTCGCTGAAGCTGACCTCGGGTGCGAGTGGTGTGCGAAGGGTCTTTGTTGCGAGATCGACAGCCCCGCCAAATGGATCGACCAGCGTTGGTGAATCGCTGGTGAGCTCGAGTGCCATGGCGTTCACCGTGAAGTCGCGGCGTGAGAGATCGGCATCGATCTGCCCAGCAAAGGTGACCTCGGGCTTGCGCGAATCGTCGGCATACACCTCGGCACGATGCGTGGTGATCTCGTAAATGCGATCACCCTTTTTCGCACCGATGGTGCCGAACTTCTCGCCCTGCGTCCAGATCGCGTCGGCCCAACCCGACAGACACGCCTTGATCTCCGAGGGCAACGCATCGGTGGTGGCGTCGTAGTCGCGTTCGTCGCCCAGCTTGTCGATGAGTAGGTCACGCACCGTGCCACCCACGAGATACAGGCGCTTACCCGCTGCACGAAAGCGCTCGGTGAGCGGCTGCAGTTCGCTCAATACAGGTGCAAATCGTTCAGGGATCATCGTTAAACCGAAATCTTGGCCCAGATGTCGACGCATCCGGCCACATTGTGAGCGCCAGGACCACCGCTTGTTGGTGCCTCGAGTTGCACGTCGCGACCAGCAAGAGCCCCGAGTACCGACGCCGTACACAACCTCAGCGCATCGAGGTCGTAACCGCCTTCGAGCATGACTAATCGCCGACCCACAGGAACCAACGTGAGCGCGCGTTGGGTGAGCAGCGCAAAGTCACCGGAAGACAACCCAAGATCGGTGATGGGATCGTCGCGATGGCCATCGAAACCAGCGGAGATGATGAGCCAAGTAGGTGCAAATGCTGCAGCGCGCGGCGCGACCAGCTCGTCGAAGGCGCGCTCATAATGCTCGCCAGTGGAACCGGGGGGCATCGGAATGTTCATCGTGTAGCCGTAGCCGTCGCCAACGCCCACATCTCGAGCAGCACCGGTGCCCGGATAAAGCGGCCACTGATGAAGCGAAACAAACAGCACCCGCGGATCACCCACGAACACCGCTTCAGTGCCATTGCCATGGTGCGCGTCGTAGTCGAGGATCATGACCCGTTCGCCCTGATCAGCGAGAGCCATTGCGGCCACCGCCACATTAGAGATGAGACAGAAACCCATCGACTCGTTGCGGGTCGCATGATGGCCCGGCGGTCGCACGGCACAAAAGGCTGCGTCGGCCTCACCGCGCTGCATCGCCTCAATTGCCGTGAGCCCGGCGCCAGCGGCAAGCAATGCTGCATCCCAAGAACCCGAACTCACCAAAGCGTCAGGATCGAGTCGACCGCCACCCGACTCGCTCACCAGCTTCAAATGCGCCAAATACGCCGCTGGATGCACGCGCTCAACAATCTCTAGTGGGGCGGCGACGGGCTCCAATAATGTGAGCGCATCTGCCACTTCAGCAAGCTGGCTTCCGGCGATCACAGCGTTCAATCGCTCGGGGCGCTCCGGGTGATTTCGGCCGGCAATGTGCTCGAGATACTTCGGATGAGTAGAGAACAGCACTGCCACATCTCCACGATAGAACGATCACCTTCAGTTCGGGCACTACCGTCGCATCTGTGAGTTCACGTTCACAAGCCGGAAACAGCCGCGGGGTCGAGTGGCCGCTGATACTTCACAGCGGCGCTGGCCGTGCTCGCGTGCGCCCATGGCACCACGATCCATCGGTGGCCCAACTCACCTTCACCGACCACGGGTTCATACCAACCAGCACGGGTTTGCGGGTATGGCTCAGCGAACTCAAGGCGCGGGGGTTCTCGGCGGTTCGCTCTGGTGCAGTCACCGAATCGAGCGCCGACACAATGCAACGACAGGGATTCGACATTGCCCAACGGTTACACCTGCTCGATCTCTCACTGGTGGGCTGGCGCGCCCCCAAAGGCAACGACCTGCGCGCCGCGTTGCTGCGAGTGCGCGATCGACCCGCAGCGGCCGAGCTTGACCGTTCAGCGTTCGGCGATATGTGGGCGCTCGATGCCACCGGTATTGACGAAACGTGCAGGGCCACTCCGGCGTCGCGATCGCGCTACATCGACGGCTCAGTGTTCGGCTTCACCGGATCCATTGGCTACGCCATCACAGGTCGCGCCGACTACACCGGTTATTTACAGCGCCTCGCCATTCGTCCCGAGTTCCAAGCTCGAGGTGCGGGCTGGGCCCTCACACGCGATTCACTGATGTGGATGCAACGACGACGCCTCACCCGCGCCATGGTGAACACCCACACCGACAACAATGTGGCGCTCGGGCTGTACCAACGCTTTGGGTTCCGGCTGTTGCCACAGGGGCTCGTGGTGCTCACCCGTCGACTGGATGACATGTGAACGACGCGCCAAACAAAAATCCGGATCGTGTGTCGTGATACGCCCTCTCGCGCATCGGCTCGTCGGAGCCCTCATCGCAAGCGCGGTCGCGCTCTTGGTCGTCGCGCCGTCATCGGCGCCTGCGCTCGCAGCCCCCAACACACTCGGCATCACATTGATACAACAAGAGTTGGCGCTTGCCCCCGACGGCGACCTTGTGCTCAGCGTGCGGCTTGATCAAGCGTTGCCCGTCGGAGCCACCTTCGTGGTTACCTCGTACCGGCCGCTGAGGACCCGCTCCGACCTCGCCGACGCAATCGCAGGCACGTTGCCGCGCTCAGTCGACACCGTTGATCTACCGCTCGAAGCGATCTCCTTCGTCGACGATGTCATCACGTTTACTGTCCCCACCGAAACATCGCGGCGCACGAGCCGAGCACTGCAATTCAGCCAACAGGGTCTGTTCCCCGTAGTGCTCGACATCCAAGGCGATTCCGGCACCGCCGGCGAACTCACCACCTTCGTCGATCGACTGCCCAAAGAAGGCGACGATCCCCGAGGCTCGCTCAGCGTCGCACTTGCCGTGTCGCTTACTGCGCCACCAGCCATTCCCGGGTCGGACCCCTCGCTCTCGCCTGCCACCGCTCAAGAACTTGCCGACCTCAACGCCTTCCCAGCCGCAGTTCCATTGACCGTGGCGCTTTCACCCGAAATCCTCGATCGCATCGATTCAGTTGCGCTCGACAGTCTGCGCAAGACGCTGAACGCCAACTACGGCATCTCGCAGCCACGAATACCACTTGACCCATCGGCTGCAGGTGCTGCAAACAAGGGCGCGCTCTTCACCCAACTGCTACGCGAAGGCGAGAACGCCGTCTCGGCTCTTGGCGAGGTACCGCGTAGCGACCGTTCAATCTGGTGGTCATGGGGTCAGCTCACTACGCCGGGTGCCTCACTTGTCCGCGACCTCGGCGCTCGACTGCTGGTGTTGTCGCCCAACGAGTACGCAAACGCCAAAGGATCACTCGGCCCGAGCACCGACACGACTCAGCTACTGATGACCACACTTCCCGATGCCACCTCGGTGCCCACCCTGGTGCTCGACGCAGCGTTTGCGGATCACCTCGCCACCACCTCGCCACCAACTGAACTCCGCGCCATCTACGCCGCGGCCGACCTGGTCGCTACTCGCGATCAACTTGCTGCCGAGGCCGCGCCGATTACCGGCCACACCATGGTCATCGGACTCAGCGGCGGCGGCGTGCCCGACCCCGCCTTTGTGTCGCGCATCCAATCACTGGTCGCCGTAACCGGAGCAGCGCAGTTCGTCACCCTCAACGGGGTCGAACGAAACACAGCCACGCTGCTGGTCGATGGCCTGCCGGTCGAGATTGTGTTGCCCACTATCACTCCGGTCGACATCGCTGCCCGACTCGCGTCGCTCGATCAACTCAACGCGCATGCCTTCATGGTCTCGGGCATGCTCGTGAACACTCGCGACCGGCCAACGCGTTGGCAAGCCACCATCGCCGTGCTGGCTTCATCTGCGCTCACCAACGAAACCGTCGCCAACGCAACGACCGCGCTCAACAACGAACTGGCCATGATTTCCGGTGCCGTCAGTCCCAGACCCATTTACGCCTTCACCCTCAGCGGACGTCGAACCACGATTCGGCTTCGAATCGAGAACATCAGCGACGAACCACTGCGGGTGATGGTGCGGCTTACCGCAAACAAACTCACATTTCCCCAGGGCGACCAAGTGGTCACCATTGAGGCGAAGAGCATCACCGATGTTGCCGTGCCTGTTGTAGCCCGCACCAACGGCAGCTTCCCCGTATCACTCAATGTGCTCAGTCCTGATGGCGGATTGACGCTCATCGACACGTTGTATCTGAAGGCGCGCGTGAGCGCACTCACCGGTGTGGCCCAGTTGCTTACCGGTGGCGGACTGCTCATGCTGCTCGCTTGGTGGGGACGAAACCTCCGCTCTGGCCGTCGCTCAAAACACCGTGCAGTCCGCAGATCGAACCACCCGGTGGCTCGACCAAACGTCGGCCTCGTTTCAGACGAACCAAGTTCGACTAACATCTCGAACTCGTGACCGTTCGAATCATTACTGACAGTGCATGTGATCTTCCGCAATCAGTAGCCGACGAACTCGGTATCACGATTGTGCCATTGTCGATTCGCTTCGGCGACGAAGAATTCATCGATCGGCGTGACCTCACCACCGAGCAGTTCTGGGCGAAATCTGCAGCCTCGGCGCAGCTCCCCGAAACCGCCGCACCATCACCCGGACAGTTCGAGCAGGCATATCGATCTGCAATGACCGACGGCGCAACCGGTATCGTTGTCATCTCGTTAAGTGCCGGCTTGTCAGCCACGATGCAAAGTGCCGAACTCGCCGCTCGTGCTGTCGCTGGCGAAACCGCTATCTCCGTCGTCGACAGCAGGTCGGCAACGCTCGGCCTTGGCAGCATCGTGGCTGCCTGCGCTCGTGCGGCAAACGACGGCGCCTCATTCGACAATGTCACCGCAATGGCTCGCGACCTCGCTCACCGCACCAAGGTCTGGGGCGCTCTCGACACACTCGACAACCTCAAAAAGGGCGGCCGAATCGGTGGCGCCAAAGCGCTGCTCGCATCGGTGCTCTCTATCAAACCCATCATCGAGGTTCGCGATGGAAAAGTCGAAGAGGGCGGCAAGCAACGCACTCGTAGCAAGGCGTTGGCGTTCTTGGTCGAGAAGCTGCAGAGCTCTGGACCCATCGAAAACCTGCACGTGATGCACGCCGACTGCAGCGACGTTGATCAATTCGTCGAGATGCTCCGGCCTCACTACTCCGGGGGCATTGTGGTCGGCGATATCGGTCCAGTTGTCGGCACTCATGCCGGCCGCGGCACAATCGGCATTGCCTTTCAAGTTCGCGCATAAGCGCGATTGACAGCTTCGGGCTGCGCCACACGACTAGCGTCGGTGAGCGCAACATGCCCACGGATACCAGCCCCCTGCCGCCTCAGGCGCTACTCGCCCAGCGTTATCGCTTGGAGCGAAGGATCGCGCAAGGGGGCATGGCCGAAGTATGGCTAGCCACCGATACGTCGCTGTCCCGACAGGTCGCTGTAAAGATTCTCAAGTCAGGTCTCGCCACCGACCCAGTTGTCGCCGAACGCTTCCGACGAGAGGCCATCACCGTTGCTCGACTGAGCCATCCCAACATTGTCGCCGTGCACGACAGCGTCGACTACAACGGTCGTCAGGCGGTGGTCATGCAACTCGTGAATGGCAAGAGCCTGCGCCAGTTACTCGATGAGCAAAAACGACTGAGTCCCGAACTCACCATGCACATCGGCAGTTGCGTCGCAGCCGCACTCGATGCAGCTCACTCTGCTGGCCTCGTGCACCGCGATGTGAAGCCTGGCAACATCATGATCACTCCCGATGGTCGCGTACTGCTCACCGACTTTGGTATCGCCAAAGGCCTCGGCACCACCGACGACCTCACCAGCGAAAACGTGATGATGGGCACGGCGAAGTACCTGTCTCCAGAGCAGGTTCGCGGAAAGAAACTCGATGGCCGCGCCGACCTCTACGCGCTTGGGCTCGTGCTCTACGAATGCCTTGCCGGGCGAGTGCCGTTTCTGGGCGAGAGCGACGCCGACACAGCGCTTGCGCGGCTACAACGTGACCCTACCGATCTGTCGCAGTTGCGCCCAACGTTGCCGTATGGACTCGCCGATCTCATTCACCAATTGCTCGCCCGCAACCCTGACGACAGGCCAAACACGGGTGGTGCGCTCAAGCTCAGCATCACCCGAATCGCCAGCGGTGTCGACGATCCCACTACATCGGCCACGCCGCCGAGGGGCACCGCGATCAACGGCCAAGTGCCTGCGGGCACTCTTCGCGACAACACTCCCAACCGAGCCGTTGCACCAATCATCCTTGCCGAATCACGCGCCACCAACGATCGCTCTGCAGCACCAACGCCTCGCCAAGGCTCGCAACGTCCCATCCATGCTCCACCACCCGGCGGCGACCGCACACCCACTTCCGGCAGCCCGCGTGGTGTGCCAGCAAAAAACTTCCAACAAAAGAGTACGCCCACGATTGTGGTGATGCTCTTATTACTCGTGGCCGTAGTTGTCGCCGCACTGATGTGGCCGAATTCCACGAACAGCAGCACGAAGCCCATCTTTGTAGCGCCTACTACACCGACCACAGCAACCGTGGTGGCGCCAGTCGCGTCGGCAGCAGCAACGATTGCATCCATTCAGACCTTCGACCCTGACGATCGCACCGACGCGAGCGAAAACCCCGACCAAGTCGGCCTCGCTATCGACGGCGACCCCAACAGTTCGTGGAGCACCAACTGTTACGCATCGCAGTACTTCGGCGGGAAGGCCGGCGTCGGCGTCATCGTCGAGCTTTCGGCCGCGGCCGCCGGAACCCTTTCGGTTGCGATGGCCAATGCTCCGTATCAGCTACAAGTGTTTACCAGCAACGCCGAAGCAACGCCGCAAACCCTTGAGGGTTGGGGCAAAGCCGTGCAGAAGAAGAGTTACAACACCGAGCCCGGAGTTGTCACAGCAACGATCAGCGCTGCGCCCGCACGGCATATTCTTGTACTGCTCCACGAGGTGGGCCGCGACAGCGCATGCAGCAAAGCCCGGCCCTTCCGCGGTTACATCAGCAACATCACGTTCGTTTCAGCGAGCTGACTTTCACCCGTCGCTTGGCCGCACCTAGCGCGGCATCGTGGCTACCATCAATGCATTGCCTCAAACTTTGACGACCACGCGCTCGTAGCCGCAGCACAAGGCGGTGATCGATCCAGCCTTGATGTGCTGCTTCGTCGCCACTACGACCGCATATTCGCCGTGTGTCGTCGCGTCATCGGTCACGATGCCGACGCCGCCGATGCAGCGCAAGAGGCCATGATCGCGATCGTTCGCGGACTCGCGAAGTTTGATGGTCGCAGCAGTTTCAGCACATGGACGTATCGCATTGCGACCAACGCGAGCCTTGATGAGTTGCGTCGACGGCAACGTCGCCCCGTGAGCCATCTCGTTCACAAAGACAACGACAACCATGTCGAGATCGCCGACCCGCAATCAACAACACGCATCGACGGCATCGGCGACCACATGCTGATCGACTCCGCCCTCGCAGCGCTGCCCGAAGATTTTCGCGTCGCTGTGGTGCTGCGCGATGTCGGCGATCTTGATTATGCCGAAATCGCTGAAGTTCTAGGCGTACCGGTTGGCACCGTAAAAAGCCGCATCGCCCGGGGTCGCGCTGCGCTCGCCGCAAACCTCGGACAAGATTCTCGGAACCAATCCAATCCACCTCAACGTCCAACGACTGCGCTATGACCGACCACTCATTCACCCCTGACACCGAACTGGCCAGCGCGGCCCTCGATGGCGAGAGCACCTCAGCAGAACGCGCCCAGGTCGAGGGTTCAGCAGAGCTGACGGCCGTCATGAATTCGTTCGGTGCACTGCGTGATCAGCTTGCAGCCGTCGCGGTGCCAACACACGCCCGCGAGGACGCCCTCAGCGCAGCACTCGCCGTGTTCGATGAAATCAGCTCGGCCACCGACAACACGGGTGTGGTGGTGCCATTGCACCAACGTCAACAGCGCTTCAAACGACAGCAACGATGGCTCGCAGGTGCAGCAGCCGCAGCAATTGTTGGTGTCGTCGCAGTTGCCAGCACCGCGGGTCCTTCATCGAACGACAACATCAAGACCGACGTCAGATCCGCTGACGATGTCCGACTATCGAGCACGATGCAGTCGCCCGAGGCCGATGCAGTCCCCACTGCGATCGACAGCATCAATGGGGCCGCCGTGGTCACGGTGTGGGCAACTGCGGCCAACTTGGCCACCGATGACGAATTAGTCGCCTACATAACCGACCCAAGCAACGTTGGCGCGTCGACGTCAGCAGATGTCGCAGGGGTTGCGGACGGCGCTGATATCAACGCCGACTGCCTCGGTGCTGCCAACGAACCCTACGCGGCCGTGATCTTCAAGGGGGCGAATGGCATTGCCATTCGTGACGATCAGACCAAGTCGATACGAGTGCTCGAACCGCAGACATGCGCCGTGCTTGCCAGCGTTGCGCTCCCCTGATCAACCCGCTCCTCACACGTTCACCGATCGACCACGCCGCGCCTTACCACCGAGCGTTAGTATCGACCCATGCCAGGCAATCCACTGACCGATCCGAACTGGGCATCTCGCCTCGCCGACAACATTGAGCGTGTCGTCGCAACGGTTCGCGACAAAACCACCAAGCCACTTCTCGTTCTCTATCGCGGCGCCGTGTTCGGCGTCATCGGTGTGTGCGGCGGCATTGCTGCTCTCGTACTCTTCACCGTGTTTCTCACTCGAGGCCTGCAGGCGATCCTCGAGTGGCCGCTCACCCATAGCGACGCCGTATGGGTGTCATACCTTGGCGCCGGCGTGATGTTCGGTATCGCCGGCTTGGTTTTGATGCGCAAGCGTCTCGACAGCACCGAGCCCACATCATGAGCCACCATCCCGTCATTGTCATTGGTTCGGGTCCTGCCGGACTCACATCGGCTATCTACACCGCACGTGCCAACCTCACGCCGCTCGTTATCGAAGGCGAGTTGAGCAGCACCAGCGATCAGCCCGGCGGCCAACTGATGCTCACCACCGAGGTCGAGAACTTCCCTGGCTTCCCCGAAGGCATCATGGGTCCCGAGCTCATGAGTCGCTTCCGCGAGCAGGCCGCGCGCTTCGGTGCCGAGTTCATTACGGCCAAGGCCACGGCCATCGACTTCAGTGAGCGCCCATTCAAGGTGTGGGTTCGCAACGATCTATATACCGCCGACTCCATCATCGTCTCCACTGGCGCACAGTCGCTGATGATTGGCCTTGAGGCAGAAGAACGCCTGCTCGGACATGGTGTATCTACGTGCGCCACATGCGATGGTTTCTTCTTCAGAGGCCAAGAAATCGCCGTGGTTGGCGGCGGCGACAGCGCCATCGAAGAGGCAACCTTCCTGACCAAGTTCGCCTCAAAGGTCACGCTCATCCATCGCCGAGACAGCCTGCGTGCATCAAAGATCATGCAAGATCGGGCCTTCAATAATCCCAAGATCGAAATGCTCTGGAACACCACGGTCACCGATCTCGCAGGTACCGACAAACTCGAAGGTGCAATGGTTCGCAACGTTCTCACCGGCGAAGAATCGTTGCTGCCCGTGACGGGTCTCTTCGTCGCCATCGGCCATCGCCCGAACACCGATCTGTTCAGCAGCGTGCTCGATATGGAAGACAACGGCTACCTCATTACCAAGCCCGGTTCTACCTACACCAATATCGATGGTGTGTTCGCATGCGGCGACGTGCAAGACCACACCTACCGTCAGGCCATCACTGCTGCGGGCTCGGGTTGCATGGCGGCAATCGACGCCGAGCGTTGGCTCGAAGCCAACGTTCACTGAGCATCATCGTGAGGTTAGGTTCGCTACACTACGTATTCCGTTGAAAGGAAGCCCCCATGGCTGAAGGCATCGTTACTCTCACCACCAATACCTTTGACGAGACCATCAATGCGGCCGATGTGCCCGTCGTGGTCGATTTCTGGGCCGAGTGGTGTGGGCCATGCAAGTTGATCGCCCCGATCTTGGGTGAAATCGCCCAAGAGCAGGCCGGCAAGATCACTATCGCCAAGCTCAATGTCGACGAGAACCCCGATCTGGCGATGAAGTACAACGTGATGAGCATCCCAACGTTGCTCGTGTTCACCAATGGTGTCATTGCCAAGCGCCTCGTGGGCGCCAAGGGCAAGGGCCAACTCATGCAGGAGCTCGACGAATTCCTGGCCAGCTCCCTCTGACCCCTGGTCAGCACGACGAGGCCATCCGCGATCTTCAACGCCGCCTCAGTGCTGCCGGGTTCTCCCCTGCGGCCGGCGGCCGGCCAGGTGTGTATTGCGCTGTCACCGAAGGCTCCGTGCGCAGCTTTCAACAAGCACGAGGGATACCCATCGATGGCATCTGCGATCGAGCCACTTGGGCTGCACTTGTAGAGGCCTCTTGGCGGCTCGGCGATCGGCTGCTGTTCCTCACCTCTCCCAACCTGCGCGGCGACGACGTCGCCGATCTGCAGACCCGTCTCGGCCGTCTCGGATTCGACTGCGGCCGAGTCGACGGCATTCTGGGTCCGCTCACCGCAGCCGCCATCGAAGAGTTTCAGGGCAATTGCGGCCTGCTCGCCGATGGCACATGCGGTATCGACACCATTCAGGCCGTCGACCGAGTCAGCAGCCAAACCGGCCACGGTCCAGGTATCGCAACGGTGCGCGAACGAGAGCGACTGCGTACCAGTTCGAGCTCGCTCGCCGGTCGCCGCGTGGTCGTTGGCCAATTTGGTGGACTCAGCGCCCTCACCCGAGCACTCGTAAGAGATCTTCGCCGCCGGGGCACCATCGTGATGTCGGTCGACGAGACAGACGCCATCACCCAGGCCACGGCCGCCAACCAGTTCACTGCCGATCTCTACGTAGGCTTCGACACGCTGGTCGACGGTCCCACACGAATTTGCTACTACGCCGTTCCCACGTTCGAGTCTCATGGTGGTCGATCACTCGCCGAACGCATCGCCTCTGGCCTCGACGCACTTGAGACAGTGCCACACACTGCAACTGGGATGCGCCTGCAGGTTCTGCGTGAAACGCGCATGCCAGCGGTGCTGATCTCATTCGGCGATGTGCGCAACGTGACAGACCATGCCATCAACATCGCCGAACTTGTGCGTGTAGCTATCGAACAATGGTTCCAAGACCCGCTCTGAGCTGCTACGACGCATGATTGACTACTGTGCCGCCAGTCACAGTTGAGGCTTTATCCACAGGTCTATGCACACGATGTGTGTAACCCTCACGCGCGAGTTGAACACCAAGGTGAGGGTCGCTGCTCGAGTGATTCGCGCGGACAGTTGTTAGCTGCCCGCTGCTGGCGAACCCTCAACCATGTGCCGATAAATGCGTTCGAGATCTTCGAGATCGGCAAACTCAATCGAGACCTTGCCGCGCTTGGCACCCATCGAGACCGCCACTCTCGTGTCGAGGTGTTCGGCCAACAGATGCTCGAGCTCAAGCAGGCCTGGTGGACGAAGCCGGGTGACCGGAGTAAGCCCAGCACCATCGCTTTGTGTGACATCGGTCACAGCAGCTGCTGTGCCCTCTGTGGATCCTGCCTGACGATCGCGGATTGCATCCTCTACGGCACGAACTGACCACGCCTCGGCAACAGCCCGCTTGGCAAGATGCTCCTGGAAGGCACGATCAGGGCTACCCAACAAGGCGCGAGCGTGACCGGCCGACAGCCGACCATCGGCCAGCAAGTGCTGAATGGCGGGCGGCAACGACAACAAGCGAAGCATGTTGGTGATGGTTGAGCGACTCTTGCCGACCCGACTCGACACCTGCTCGTGGGTCAACCCGAAGTCTTCAATCAACTGCTGATAGGCCGCGGCCTCTTCGAGCGGAGTGAGATCTTGGCGATGCAAGTTCTCGACCAATGCCTGCTCAACCGAACTGAGGTCGTCGGTGGTACGCACAACCGCCGGGATCGTCTGCAGACCGGCGCGCCGAGCAGCACGCCAACGCCGTTCGCCGGCAACGAGCTGATAGGTGCCGTCACCCATGTCGCGAGCCAACACCGGCTGCAACACACCAATCTCGGCGATCGACGCTGCCAATTCAGCAAGCGACTCCTCATCGAAATGAACGCGTGGCTGATGTGGGTTTGGGGAGAGCGACTCGATCGGCACCTCGAGCAGGCGTGCCCGATCGGTGTCGATCGATGGATCCCCCGCCAAGTCTGACGGGATGAGTGCTCCAAGTCCTTTACCGAGTCCCCCGAGGCGTGCCATGAGCGCTCACCTCCCTTGCAACCATGCGGTACGCAACTGCGCCCCGTGAACTGGAATCGAACGTAGTAATCGGCTGGCCAAACGACGGCGCCTCGGACAACCGAACCGTACGAGGAATCACCGTACGCATCACCTTGTCACCAAAGTGCTCGCGCACTTCTTTCACCACTTGGTCAGCCAACTTGGTGCGAGCGTCGTACATCACACACACGATGGTGCTGACCGTCAGTGTGGGATTCAAGTTGCGGCGCACCAGATCGACGTTGCGCAACAACTGTCCAAGGCCTTCAAGTGCGTAGTACTCGCACTGAATCGGAACCAACACTTCGGTGGCCGCGGTCAGGCCGTTGACGGTGAGTAAGCCCAGCGATGGGGGACAGTCGATGAGAACATAGTCGTAATCATCTTGAACCGCTTCGATGGCTCGCTTTAACCGATTCTCTCGGCTGAAGGCTGGAACCAACTCAATCTCGGTTCCGGCCAGATCGAGGCTCGACGGAGCAACGAACAGGTTCTTCACTGCCGCCGGTTCGATGCAGTTCTCGAGCGGTGCCTCATGCATGATCACGTGGTACATCGATGTTTCCAGTCCACGATTATCGATACCTAAGCCAGTAGATGCATTGCCCTGAGGATCGAGGTCGATCACTAAGGTACGAAACCCCAGTTCGGCCAAGCAAGCCCCGAGGTTCACGGTGGTGGTGGTCTTTCCCACCCCACCCTTTTGATTGGCAACGGCCATGATTCGAGGCAGGGGATACATGGCCATTTCGACCGTATCCACCACGTTCTCGGTGGCTGCTACTTCTCCGTGGTCTGTCACGGACTCCATCTAATTGGTCTCCCCTCGCGTGGCGCCTGGGTTCGGCTGGAAGCCGACACGGCAACGATGCGGTGCCCATGATTGCTGGGACCATTCACCCGACTCGCAACACACCGGACGGCCGGCTCACGTTGTCGTTGATCGAAGACTACCGGCTTGCGACGTCCGGTCAAGGCTTTACGGGCTGTTTCACGTGAAACATTATGGTTCCCGAATCGTCTGCGTGTTTCACGTGAAACATTTGAACTGCGCGCATCATCCCTGCTCAGAGAGTCGGACCTGGCAGAAAGTTCGGTTACAGCCGTTCGAATCGCTTCACATGAGCGAATTGTTGCTCTGAAGATTTCAGGCCAAGTTGGGCAACTTCGTCGGCCGGCCAGCGTGTGGCTTCATCAACGAGTGGGGGTTCGGAGATCACAACAACACCGCCCGGCGCAAGGAAGGGAACGGCGCACGAGAGGGTCCACAGCGGTTCGCCGAAGGCACGGGCCGTCACCACATCAAAGGTGCCACGCAGGTCGGGGTCACGAGCCAAGTTCACCACGTCGCCGGTGAGCACCGAGACGCGGGCAACAATTCGCAGGCGAGCCGTGGCAAGTCGGAGCAGATCCATCCGACGCTCACGGCGATCGGTGAGCGCGACAAACATGTTCGTCAAGCGACTTGCGAGTACCAAGCCCGGCAGGCCTCCACCCGACCCGAGATCGAGGAGGCGAGCGCAGTGGCTAGGAATAGCCGCCAGAAACAAATCAGCGTGAGCCACGGCGGCGGGAAGTGAAACTTCACCCAGCGCGCCGCGCTCACGCAACGATTCAAGAACTGCGAGGAGTTCTGTGTCTTCAGTCATTCGCTGGAGCGATGACAATCCGACGGTTTGGATCCTCACCCTCTGAACGGGTGACGACTCCGGCGTACTCAGTGAGCACATCGTGGATGACCTTACGATCGGCCGACGACATTGGCTCGAGTGCACGCGCCTCACCCGACGAGACAACCTGCTCGGCGATCTGATTGGCGAAACGTGACAGTGCCTCACGACGACGCTCGCGGTAGCCACCGACATCAACCCGCAAGCGCGTGTCGTGATCGCCCAAGCGACGCTGCGAAGCAACGCGTGTGAGATCTTGCACGGCGGTCAAGGTGTTGCCACGAGGCCCCACCATAAGACCAAGATCGGCACCACTGACAGTCAACTCAAGATCGTCACCGTCGGTACGAAGATCGACTGTTCCGTCGAGTCCGAATGCATCGACCAACTCAGTGAGGAACTTCTTGGCTTCTACCCCAACCTGCTCTGCGCTCACGATGGATTCCTCTCGCTGTGGCTTTGCCGCTGGTTCGCGACGCTGCTGTGGTTTGTTGCGCTGCCGTGCGGCAGGTTCGCTCTTCGGTGTGGTAACCGTAGCAGTATCGGCGCCGGCTGAAGCCCGTTCGCCCTGCTCGCGGCCCTTGCGGCGGTCACGCCGTTCGACCTTTGGTCGTACAGCTGTTGGCCGCACGCGGGCCCGCACTCGGGCCTCGCCCTTTACTCGTCCAAAAATTCCGGACTTCGGCTCTTCGAGAATCTCGAACTCGGCATCGTCTTCGGCAACTCCGAGCTGGTCAAGTGCTAGCCCTTTTGCTTCTTCGGTTGTCTTACCGGTGGTTTCTACCCACTGCATATCGTCGTCCCATCAAATAGGTGGCCGCACATGCGGCCGCAACACTGTGCTATTTCTTCGGTGGCTTGGGTCGCGCCGGTGCGCCGGGCCGACCAGATGCCGTTGGGCGCTGCGGCCGACCCGAGCTGGGCGTCGGCTTGTTCTTGGGCGGGGTGACCCGCTTACTCGTCTGTGGAGCAGGCTTCTTTGCCGACTCAAGCGCCTCGCGCTTGGCCTGTGCGTCACGCTTGGCCTGCGCAAACATGCCACCGCCTGTGACAGCGCCTGCGCCACCGTTCTTTTTTGCTTCCTCACGGGCCCGCTCGCCGGCGGCATACGCCTGTTGACCCAGAGATTCCTCACCACCGTAAAAACGCTTGGTGATATAGACGTTTTGACCAATTCGGAAGAGGGCTTGAGTGATGTAGTAGATCACGAGGCCGGTCAAGAAAAAGACCTGAAAGACAGCAAACACCACGGGCAAGTACTGCATCAGCTTGGCCTGCCCGGCCGACATCGTTGGGCTCACCGCTGCGCGGGAGGCGACCATCTTTTGCTGAATAAAATAGAGCACACCGAGCACCACCACAAGGCCGGCGTAGATCATGCCCTTACCGAACGAGCTGCTGATGAAGTGCGCTGGTGACTTCGCTAAGTCAAGGCCGAACGACAACATCTCGTTCTTGCCGCCCGTGGGAACCAAACTGCGATAGAGCTCGGACGTCTTCGAGATGTGTTCGGGGTTGAAGACGGACTTGCCAATGGGGATCACGTTCGTGGTGCAGAATTCAGACGCCTTACAGGCTGCTTCGTCGGCGAAGAACGCGGCCCGACTCAATCCATGCAGCACGCGATACATAATGAAGAAGATCGGCATCTGCAGCAGCAGCGGCAAACACGAGGCCAGGGGATTGACCTTGTGATTCTGATAGAGCTTCATCATCTCTTCGTTGAGCTTCTGGCGGTCGTTTTTGTACTCGGCCTGGAGCTTCTTCATCTCGGGCTGCAGGCGCTGCATCTCAAGCATGCCCTTAGTGCTCTTCAGCGTGAGCGGGGTGACCAGCACCATGACGGTGAACGCAACGAGCGCAATAGCGACCGCGTAGTTATGCGTCAGCGCATAGAACTGAGATACGAG
Organism: Ferrithrix thermotolerans DSM 19514; assembly: GCA_945861025.1. Classification (GTDB taxonomy): domain Bacteria; phylum Actinomycetota; class Acidimicrobiia; order Acidimicrobiales; family Ilumatobacteraceae; genus WLMZ01. The sequence goes on along the minus strand of CAMASN010000002.1, from coordinate 54,232 downwards.
CCAGGCGGGACCTTCAAACATGGGGCTACATCACTTTCTGAGAAAAACGTCTGGAACGGGGTCATAACCGCTCGGACCAAATGGGCGACAACGCAATAAACGACGTAGAGTGAGCCATAAACCGCTGGCTGTGCCATGAAGCTCAAGAGCCTCGACCGCGTAGCACGAACAACTTGGGGAAAATCGACACGGCGACAACCGACCCTGGGCCTGCACCTGGTACCACCGCACTGCGGCAACAAGCTTGCGATTCACGGTACTCACAGAGTGGGCGGCACCTGTGCAGGAGCAATCTTCGCCATCAACTGTGTGAGATCGAACGTCAGTTCGCTGAATGATCGACGAGCGGCGGCCGGAGTTGCTCCGAACAGAAACAAACCCGGTGGTAGCTGGGGGGGTTGCGATTGCAGAATCGATCGAAGTCGCCGACGAAGCAAATTGCGCGTCACTGCCGGACCGACGGCGCGGCCTATCGCAAAGGCCACCTGAGGCGGCGTTGCGTGGGGATCGAGTACGAACGTGCACCACAGCACTCCGGCGCGAGCGCGCGAACCGGTTTGAGACAAGCGCTCAAACGAGGACCGCCCGCGAAAGCGCCCGATCAAGCGGACAGACGGTGACGGCCCTTGGCCCGACGAGCCTTAAGAACGGCGCGGCCGCCCTTGGTGCTCATGCGGGCGCGGAAGCCGTGCTTCTTGGCGCGCTGCAGGTTGTTAGGTTGAAAGGTGCGCTTCAACGCAAACCTCCTCGGAAGGCAACACCGAGGTGCTGCGGAAAATCGTAAACCCTGGCACGGGATGCCTGCTTATAACACAGCAGGTAACGCCAGAACTGCAACAGGCTACGGCCGCGCGGCCAAAGTTGGCAACTAGGTGGCAAAGTACGCGCGACACGCCTATTTTGACGGTCGTCCTGCACCCCTGAAATCGCCTTGTTCGCGCGCCCCACGACGGGGCCTAGCGAGAGCGCTGATAGGGTCGTCAATCCTGTGATTCGCGACGATTTGGTTTGTCCACACGGTGTGGACAATGATGTGGAAACTATTCGACGAAAAGGACGGAGGTGCAGGTGAGCGACCGTGAGCAGTTGTGGACAGCAGTAGCTCAGATCCTCCGCGCCCAAGTGTCCGAAGCCGTGTGGTTCTCTACGTTCCAAGACGTGCTCCCAGTCGAGGGCGGCGACGACGAACTGCGCGTCAGCGCACCCAACTCACATCTTCGCAATCGCATCATGTCGCTTTATTTGCCGTTCGTGCAGGCCGCGTTAGCCGAGCTCAGCTATGACAACCTCACCTTTGTCGTCGACGTTCAAGTCGATGACAAAGCCGAGGAGTTACGCGAACAGTTCGATTTTGAACCCAGCGACGCAACCAATCCGACAAGACCCGATCGGCCATCATCGGCGCGATCGTCACGAAGCAGCGATGCACAAGACATCGCTGGGTTGAATCCTCGCTACTCGTTCGACACGTTTGTGAAAGGTCAGTCGAACCAGTTCGCGTTGGCTGCGGCACAACGCGTGGCCGAAACCCCTGGTCGCAGCTATAACCCCTTGTTTATCTACGGCGCAGCCGGTTTGGGCAAGACGCACCTGCTGCACGCGATTGGTCATTACGTGCATCGCCATTACCAACACGATGTCGTGCGATACGTGAGCACCGAAACATTCTTGAACGAATACGTCGATGCGATTCGAACCAACTCAACTGCATCGTTCAAGCGTCGTTATCGCGATATCGATGTGCTCCTCATCGACGACATCCAGTTCATGGAAGGCAAAGAAGGTTTGCAGGAAGAGTTCTTCCACACCTTCAACTCGCTACACGGTGCCAATAAGCAGATCGTGATCTCAAGCGACCGCATGCCCGATGCCATCCCAACGCTCGAAGAACGACTGCGCGGCCGATTCAAGTGGGGCCTGATCACCGATGTGCAGCCACCCGACATGGAAACCCGCTTGGCCATCTTGCGCAATAAGGCCGACCGCGACGATTCACGCGTGCCACCTGAGACCCTCGAGTTCATCGCCACCAACATCACCAACAACATTCGCGAACTCGAAGGCGCCTTCATTCGAGTCACTGCCTACGCCAGTTTGAACCGCGTGCCAATTACCACGCATCTCGCTGAGCAATTGCTGCGTGACCTGCTCACTGATAGCGGTGCGAAAACTCGTACCGACGACGAACTGCTCAACGAAATGGCCATCATTCTTGGTCAAAGCGTCGAGGCACTGCGCGGCAAAAGCCGGCAACGACCACTGGTGACCAGTCGACAGATCGCCATGTACGTGTTCCGAGATCTCACCGACTTGAGCTACCCAGCCATTGCCCGACTTTTTGGCGGCCGCGACCACACCACCGTCATTCACGCCGTTGAGAAGATTCAGCGTCTGATGAGCGAGCGCAAACAGGTCTACGACCAGGTCACCGACATGGTTCAGCGATTGAAGAAGGGCTGAACCAAGTCAAATGACAGCTGTGCATACAACACATGAACTTGCTGTGGACACGTTGCTCACATCGGGGGACAACGCGAAGTTGTCCACGGGTCATCGCGTGTTGTTTGCCAATGCTGTGGATACCTGTGTACAACCACGCACAGCACGATCTGGCCTCTACGCTGCACCATTGAGTGGTTATCCACAATCCACAGGCCTTATTAATACCATTACTTTGATACATCACCATCTGGTGGGAAAGGTTGCATCGTGAAATTTCGCTGCGAGCGCGATGTCTTGGCTGACGCCTTAGCTACGGCCGGACGTGCCGCCACAGGCCGAACCGGCACATTGCCAGTTCTTTCGGGGCTTCGTCTTGAACTCGTGGGCGACAAGCTCACGGTTACTGGCACCGACCTCGAACTCACCATTCAACTTGAGACCCAAGTAGGTGGCGAACGCGATGGTGCAGTCGTGTTGCCGGCACGTTTGTCATCGGACATCGTGCGCTCATTGTCGCCAGGCAAGGTCGAGGTTTCTGTTGAAGCCGACGACGTATCGATCTCGGGTGGCCGCTCGCAGTTCACGGTGCGACCGCTGTCAATTGACGACTACCCACGACTTGCATCACCAGCATCTACTGCTGTCACATTGCCGACCGCCGAGGTTGGTGAAGCGTTGCGGCAGGTTGTACGCGCCGCAAGCACTGATGAATCTCGTGTTGTGCTCACTGGCGTGTTGCTCACCGCCGAAGCCGATGGGCTGCGCATGGTTGCCACCGACTCGTACCGCTTAGCAGTTCGTGATCTTCCCGGCGCCAGCGCTCTCGGCGCCGACCAAAAGGTGCTTGTACCTGGTCGGGCACTCAGCGAATTGGCTCGTTTGGTTGGCAACGCCCCTGAACTCACGCTGCGTTTGGGCGAGCGCGAGGCCACCTTTGAGGTCGGCTCAACTCGGCTCACCACTCGCTTGATCGAAGGCGAATTCCCCGACTATCGCCGGCTGATTCCACCAACGCATCCCAACAAGCTCACTGTTTCGCGCGACGCCCTGCTCGAGGCCATTCGCCGCGTGAAGATCCTCGCCCGCGATGCCACTCCAATTCGTTTGCAGATGACCGCCGACAGCCTTCGCCTCAGCGCCATCACCCAAGACGTGGGCAACGCGGTCGAAGAACTTGATGCCGTGCTCGAAGGCACCGAGATGACCATTGCGTTCAACCCCGATTTCTTCGCGGCGGGTGTCGAGGCAGTTGGCGGCGACGAAGTGACACTCGAAACGCAAGATGCGGCAAAACCAGCAGTGTTGCGCGCCGTAGGCCGCACCGATTATCTATATCTGCTGATGCCTGTACGCGTGTCGTGATGCTCTGCTCGGCCGACGCGCGGTAGCGTGCCGTCGTGCTGGTGCGGTCGTTGGAGCTTGTCGATTTCCGCAACTACGCCGCAACCCAACTTGAGTTCGTCGCCGGCACTACTGCCATCGTTGGCGACAACGGCCAAGGCAAGACCAATTTGGCCGAGTCGTTGGCGTACCTCGCCACGCTCGAATCGTTTCGCGGGGCACCTGTCGATGCGTTGATTCGCAATGGCACCGACACGGCGATCATCCGTGCTCAGGTCGTTCACGACGACGGCCGCGAGTTGCTGATCGAGGCCGAGATCAATCGCAACGGCCGGAACCGAGTGATGATCAATCGTCAGCGCTTGGCGCGTACTCGTGAACTACTTGGCGTGATCCGAGTGTCGGTTTTTTCTCCCGACGATCTTGCGCTGATCAAGCAGGGTCCCGGCGAACGACGCCGTTTGATGGACGAAACCCTTGTGGCGCTTGCGGTGAAGAACGATGCGCTACGTCTTGAGATCGATCGCATTATCAAGCAGCGCAACAGTTTGCTGAAACAGTGCGGCGGCCGCATCAACGACGATCTCGCCTTCACCCTCGATGTGTGGGACTCGAAGTTGGCTCAGGTGGGCGAGCAACTTGGCTATGCGCGTGCCACCTTGATTGCCCGACTTGCGCCGATGGTGCTCGAGGCGTACGAGCAACTTGCGGGCGTGCTAACGCCGGTTGAGTTGGTGTACGAACCTGCGTGGCGCAACGGCGGTCTGCTCGCGGCGCTGGCTGCGGCTCGTCACGACGATGTTCGCCGGCAGTCGAGCACGGTGGGTCCGCATCGCGACGATCTCGAGATCTGGCTCAACGGGTTGCCAGCGCGTACCCACGCGTCGCAAGGTGAGCAACGTTCGTTGGCCTTGGCGCTGCGGTTGGCTGCCCATCGGTTGGTGGCGGACAAGGTGGGTACACCGCCAATATTGGTGCTCGATGATGTGCTCAGCGAACTCGATGTGTCGCGGGCAACAGCGCTGTTGGCGAATCTGCCTGTTGGGCAGGTGCTCATCACCACAGCAAGCCCATTACCTGCCGAGGCTCAACCCGATCGGGTGCTGCGCATCAGCCACGGTACGGTGGTGTCGTGAGCTACGAACCGGTGCCGCTGAGCGACAGCATGAATGGCGTTGTGCGTGGCTTGCGCGGCGGCACCTACGACGCTCGCTCGATGGGTTCGTTGTTCAGCCGATGGGCCGATGCAGTGGGCGAGACCGTTGCCGAACATGCTCGCCCGGTGAAGCTCGATGGTGACCGTCTGTTGGTTGAGGTCGATGAGCCAGGTTGGGCCACCCAACTACGTTTCTTAGAAGCCGATGTGATCGCTCGTCTGCGGTCCGTAGCCGGTTTAGAGGTATCCCGCTTCGATATTCGCGTGAAACCCCGCTGAGACGTCAATTTCGGGCGGTTTGCGACCCAAAAAAATGCAATGACGGAACCACTTGTAAATAGTGGTGCAAATGACACCTTTGTCATACCCCTTTGGTAGACTGCGGGCATTGCGATTTCGGCCGTTTTTGAAGGGTTCTCAGCGCCGTCTACGTCGCCCAAAATCACCGTTCAGAGCGATGTGTTGCTCTGCTCCTACGACAGACGAGGTCTCCTGTGTCTATGACTGACACCCCCGGCACTGGCAAGTCGTCCAGCCAGCCATCCGCCAACTACGGCGCTAAGGACATTCAGGTTCTTGAGGGCCTCGATCCCGTCCGCAAGCGCCCCGGCATGTACATCGGCTCCACCGGTCTTGCTGGCTTGCATCACTTGATCTGGGAAGTTGTCGACAACTCCGTCGACGAAGCCATGGCCGGTTATTGCACCCGCATCAACGTCACCTTGTTGGCCGATGGCGGTTGCCGCGTCGACGACGACGGCCGTGGTATTCCGGTTGACCCATATCCATCGGGCCCGCACAAGGGCAAGAGCGCGGCCGAAGTTGTGCTCACCGTGTTGCACGCCGGCGGTAAATTTGGTGGCGAGGGCTACAAGGTGTCGGGCGGTCTGCACGGCGTGGGTGTCAGCGTGGTCAACGCCTTGAGCGAGAAGCTCATTGTTGAAGTCGACCGCGATGGCAACCATTACCAGCAGTTGTATGCCAAGGGCGGCCGTCCTCAAGACAAGATGTCCATCGTGGGCGATTCGCCCGCACGCGGCCGCAAGACCGGCACATCTATTTCGTTTTGGCCCGATGCCGGCATCTTCCAGGCCGAGGGCACCACGTTCGTGGCTCGCACCGTGCTCGAGCGCTTGCAGACCATGGCCTTCCTCAACAAGGGCCTCGAGATCGTGTTCACCGACGAACGCGTCGATCATTTGCAAACGGTTACGTATCAGTACCGCGGCGGCATCGTCGACTTCGTGAAGCACCTCAACATCTCAAAGGAAGCCTTGTTCAGCAAGGTTGCCAACTACGAAGACTCCGACGACGCCGAGGGTCAGACCCTCGATATCGCGTTGCAGTGGAACACCGGTTACTACGAAGGCATTCACGGCTACGCCAACGGTATTTCAACCACCGAAGGCGGCATGCACGTCGAGGGCTTCAAGACGGCCCTGACCAGCGTGGTCAACAAATATGCCCGTGCCAAGAACCTGCTCAAAGAAAAAGAAGAGAACCTGCTCGGCGAAGACATTCGTGAGGGCATCACCGCAATCGTGTCTGTGAAGTTGCGCGAGCCGCAGTTCGAGGGCCAGACCAAAGCCAAGCTCGGCAACGTGCCGATGCGTTCGTTTGTGCAAAAGGCAACGAACGAGCGCCTCGCCGAATGGCTCGAAGAAAACCCCACCGAGGGCAACCGTATTGTCAAAAAGGCATTGGCTGCAGCGCAGGCTCGTGTGGCTGCAAAGAACGCGCGAAACGCAATCCGCCGTAAGACCGCTCTTGCTGGCGCCGGCATGCCCGACAAGCTCAAAGACTGCACCAGCGGTAACCCAGCCGAGAGCGAGTTGTTCATTGTTGAAGGCGACTCGGCCGGTGGTACTGCGCTCGATGCTCGCGACCCTCGCACTCAGGCAATTTTGCCCATCCGCGGCAAGATCCTGAATGTCGAGCGCTCCCGCCTCGACAAGATGCTCAAGAACACCGAAGTGCAGACCCTCATCACCGCTATTGGCGGCGGTGTTGGCGACGAGTTCGATGCCGCCAAAGCCCGCTATCACAAGGTGATCGTGTTGGCCGACGCCGATGTCGATGGCAGCCACATCCGAACCTTGCTACTCACGTTCTTCTTCCGTCAGATGCGGCCAATGGTCGAAGCCGGTTTTGTGTACATCGCTCAACCACCGTTGTTCTCCACCGAGGTGTCGAAAGAAAAGGTCTACCTCAAAGACGATGCGGCGAAGGCCAAGTTCCTGCTCGAACGACCCAATCACAAAAAAGAATTCCAACGCCTCAAGGGTCTTGGCGAAATGGACTGGGAAGAACTGCGCGGCACCACCATGTCGGCCGACAGTCGCACCTTGCTCAAGATCACCGTTGAAGAAGCCGCAATCGCCGACGACATCGTCAGCGTGTTGATGGGTGACGACGTCGAGAGCCGCAAGCGCTTCATCCAGACCAACGCTAAAGACGTTCGCTTCCTGGACATCTAAGGATCCACACACATGTCTGATACCCCCAACACTCCCACCGGTGCCGACGACGACGGCGAAGATACATCGCTGTCGGTGCAACCCATTTCGTTGCAAGACGAAATGGAGCGCAGCTTCCTCGACTACGCGATGTCGGTCATCATGGCTCGCGCCTTGCCCGACGTGCGCGACGGTCTCAAGCCTGTGCACCGCCGCATCATCTGGGACATGGAAGAGCAGGGCTTCCGCCCTGACCGTCCGTTCGTGAAGTCGGCTCGCGTCAGCGGCGACACGATGGCCAAGTACCACCCGCACGGCGATGGCGCCATCTACGACGCCTTGGTGCGTATGGCTCAGCCATTCTCGGTGCGTCACCCGCTCATCGATTTCCACGGCAACTACGGCTCGCCCGACTTTGGTCCTGCAGCCAGCCGATACACCGAGTGTCGCTTGCACCCGTTGGCCATGCAGTTGCTCGCCGACATCGACGAAGAAACCGTCGACATGGTGGCCACCTATGACGGCAGCCGCGAAGAGCCCACGGTTCTTCCGGCGCGATTCCCTAACTTGCTGGTCAACGGCAGCCAGGGCATCGCGGTCGGTATGGCCACGAACATCCCGCCGCACAACTTGGGCGAGGTCATCGACGCAACCATCCACCTCATCGACAACCCAGAGGCCACTTCTGATGACCTGATGCGGTTTGTGTTGGGCCCCGACTTCCCAACGGGTGGTTCCATCTTGGGCCGCTCCGGAATCATCGACGCCTACCGCACCGGCCGCGGCAGCATCAAGATGCGCGCCACGGCCAGCATCGAAGAGACCAAGCGCGGCGGCTACCACATCGTGGTCACCGAGCTTCCGTACCAGACCAGTTGCTCGGCTATTGCTGGGCGCATTCAAGAGTTGGTCGATGCCGGCGATCTCGATGGCATCTCCGATGTCAACGACGGCTCATCGGGCGGCAAGACCAACCTGATCATCTCGCTCAAGCGCGATGCCAACGCCAACGTGGTGCTGAACAACCTCTACAAGCTCACTCAATTGCAGACCAGCTTTGGCGTGAACATGGTGGCCCTTGTCGATGGCGTGCCGCGCACGCTCAACTTGGCCTCGGCGCTCAATGGCTACGTGAGCCACCAGGTCGAGGTCATCACCCGCCGCACGGTGTATCGCCTGCGTGTTGCGCGAGAGCGCGAGCACAAGGTGCAAGGCCGCATTAAGGCGCTCAACGTGATCGACGAGATCATTGCGCTCATTCGCTCGAGCGACGATGTTGCCGCTGCACGCGAAGGTCTGATGACAGCGCCGTTCGATTTCAGCGAGATTCAGGCGCAAGACATTCTCGAAATGCAGCTCCGCCAGCTCACTCGTTTGAGCCGCGTCGATCTCGAACGCGAACTCGGCGAACTGCAAGAGCGCATCATCGAGTTGCAATCCATCTTGGATTCGCCCGAGAAGCTGCGCGGTGTGATCAAGAGCGAGATGCTCGCCATCCGCGAAGAGTTCGCAACAGCTCGCAAGTGCGCCATCACACTCGACTCGGGTGAGATGAGCATCGAAGATCTCGTCGATGACAGCGAACTGGTCATCGTGATGACCGAAGCCCAATACGTGAAGGCCGTTCCAGCGGGCAGTTTCAAGACGCAGGGCCGTGGCGGCCGTGGCGTCAGCGGCGCCAAGCTGAAGTCTGATGATCTGGTTCGCCATGTCATCTTCACCACGGCGCACGCGTTCTTGCTGTTCTTCAGCAACCGCGGCAAGGTCTATCGATTGCGCGCGATGGATATCCCCGAACGCGAACGCACCGCGAAGGGCATGCCCATCGTGAACCTGCTGCCGCTGCAGATGGGTGAAACCATTCAGGCCATCATCGATACCCGCGACTTCGCCAGCGAGCGCTACCTGTTCTTCGCAACCAAAAAGGGCACGGTCAAGAAGACCTCGTTCAACGAGTACGACTCGAGTCGCCGCGATGGCCTGATTGCCATCAACCTGCGCGACAACGACGAGCTGGTGCGAGTGATCGAGACCAGCGGCACCGACGACCTGTTCATGGTGAGCCGCGCTGGTATCACCATTCGTTTTAGCGAAGACGAAGTGCGACCCATGGGCCGTTCGGCCGGTGGCGTGCGTGGCATGAAGATGAAGCCCGACGACGAAGTGGTCAGTGTCGATGTCGCTCGCGACGACACGGCCATTTTGATGATCACCGAGTCGGGCTACGGCAAGCGCACCCAACTCGATCGCTTCAACCGTCAAGGTCGTGGTGGCCAAGGTGTCATCGGCATCAAGCTCACCGGCCGCAAGGGCAAGGTTGTTGCGGCCTTCATGGTGGGTCTTGACGACGACATCGTTGCCGTGTCGAGTGGTGGCGTGATGATTCGTATGAGTGTTCGCGAGATCAGCTCACAAGGCAGAGATGCCACGGGCGTTCGCGTCATGAGCCTCGACGAAGGCCAAACCGTTGCTTCAGTGGCACCGATCTTGGCCTCGGATACCGAAGAGTAAAACTCGCCTCTTGCGCTTCGTGCGCCGATCGTGGCCGTTGGCCATCTGCATGACGGTTCGGCGCACGGAGGTACAACATGGGGTCTTGTCGCAATTCACGGCAAGCAGATTCGGGGCAAGCCGTGATGCTTGCGCTGTTGGCGGTGTCGCTGCTGATGGCTCTGGCGCTTGGGGTTGCTCAACTCTCGGTGGGGTTCGCCCAGGCGGGCATTGCCCAAAACGCTGCTGACGCCGCAGCGCTTGCGGCAAACACTGTCGGAGCAGTTGAGGCAGCGAATGTGGCGCAACTCAACGGTGCTCGGCTGTTGAGCTACTCGCGAGTCGACAACGGCGAAGCCAGCACCGTCACCGTGATCGTCGAAGTGGCTGGGCATCGAGCCACGGCCCGGGCTACTGATGGCCCGTAACGCATCGCAATAGTGCGATTGGGCACCTTCGGGCTTGCGGGGTTCTCTACACTCACGTGAGTGAGCAAAGACCATCGTCGCAACGGTCCCGTGGGTGGCGACCCAGGTTTGATTCTTGGTGAATCAAGCCGCGTTGCCCCAGCGGTGCCAGCGAGTCGCTCGGTAGATCCGCGCGAAGAGGCCGAGGGCTGGCGTGGTCCGCAGCGATCAAGCAAGCGTCGCGTCGCCCGCGTCGACAATCAGGTGACTGCCTGGGTGCCAACGGTGTTCGCCGAACCACCAGTTCCGGTTGAGCAGCCCGAACCGGAGCAGCCGACTCAAGCGATGCCTGCGATAACGATGGCCGAACCGGTTGATACGGCACCGGCGTCAGCGCCTCGTCAGGTGACGATCAGCAATAGCAGCAGCAAACGGCGAGCCCGTCGGCGTGTGCGCCGAGTAACGCGCGTCGTGCGCCACGTAGATCCGTGGAGCGTGTTCAAGGTGGCGCTTGCGTTTAGCGTGGTGCTGTACGGCGTGTGCCTGACGGCGGGCGTCTTGCTCTGGAACGTGGCCTACACCACTGGCACCATCGACAATGTGCAGAAATTCTTCGAGTCGTTTGGGTGGAGCAGCTTTCGGTTCAAGGGCGGCGAACTTTTTCACAATGCGTGGATCGGTGGCCTGTTTGCGTGCGTGGGTCTCACCGGAATGGCCCTCTTGGCCGCAACGTTGTTTAATTTGATCACCGATTTGGTGGGCGGCATCCGCGTGTCAGTGCTCGAAGAAGAAGTGGTCGAGCGCCATCCGGCCACCACAAAACACAGGTCGGTTCACATTGCCGACAATTCTGTCGACGATCGCAGTTGAGGTTCACCCCGTTGTCCCGATAACGTGCGTTGCCCGACTCTCGGGGCTATAGCTCAGTCGGTTAGAGCGCATCCCTGATAAGGATGAGGTCCACAGTTCGATTCTGTGTAGCCCCACGGTGAAAATGATTCGTCGAGCCATCTTGGCCTTGTCCACGGCCGCCATTGTGGCTGGTGTGCTGCGTTTGCGCGGCAAAGGCGGGGTGCCACCGCAACAAGGTGGTTGGCGAGAGCTACCTGTTGATCCGAAATGATCACAGCCGCGTGATCGAGTCGTCCCCTGTGTCATCCCCGATCGTGGCGGTGGTGGGCGTCGGCGTCACCGGAGCACGCATTGCCGAGTTGTTGTCGATCGACTCGTCGTTTCGAGTTGGTGTTGTCGATGAATCTCCCCTCGTGGCTCAGCGCGTCGCTCGAACTGCTTCGGCCGTAGTGATTGATCTCAACGATGCGATGGCCGCCGATGTGGTGGTGCTCGCACATCCGGCGCCGCATGCCGAACTCGCGGCGAGGCTGCTGGCAAACGGAGTGTCGGTTGTGTCGCTCAGCGACGATCTTGACGATGTGCGTGCGCTGCTTGAACTCGATCATCGTGCTCGTGTGAACGATGCGACCTTGGTGGTCGGCGCCGCAATGGCGCCTGGTCTGTCTGGATTGTTGGCACGTCATCTTGCTGAGCAACTACACGTGGTCGACGAAGTGCATGTGGCCATGCATGGCACCAGCGGTCCGGCGTGTGCACGCCAGCACCATCGCGCACTTGGCGGGACCTCGCTTGGTTATCACGACGGCGAGTGGGTGCATCGCCCCGCCGGAGCTGGCCGCGAACTGTGCTGGTTTCCCGAACCGGTGAACTCGTACGATTGTTACCGCGCCGAGATGCCTGACCCGCTCTTGCTGCATCGAGTGTTCGCCACTGCGGGCCGGTTGAGCGCGCGCATGTCGGCTACTCGCCGCGATCGCTTTACGGCCCGGCTACCAATGCTCCGACCACCTCACGCTGAAGGTGGGCTTGGCGGCTTGCGGGTAGAGGTTCGCGGTGCGCTGGCCAACGGCGCGCGCGAAACCATCATTGCGGGCGTTGCGGTGCGCAGCGGATTTGCTGCCTCGGTCGTTGCGGCCGTGATGACACGTTGGGTGCTTCTCGACTCACCGCAACGAGGCGTTGTGGTGATGGGCGACGAGGCATTGCCGACGGCTGCGCTCGTGGCAGCAGTGCAAGCCAATGGCGTGCGCATCTATGAGTTCACCGGCGTGGCGCGATGAGTCCCGATGTGCACCAGATCGCTGCAACCCGCTTGGCTGCAGGTGATCAGCGATACACAACGTTGCGCCGGCGTTTAGTAGACATCCTCGCTCGGGCCGATCATCCAGTAACGATCCCTCACATCTTGGAACTGCATACCGAATTGTCGCAAAGCTCGGTGTATCGCAATCTCGCTGTGCTCGAGCAGGTCGGCGTTACGGCCAAAGTGGTCACCCATGACGAATGGGCTCGTTTCGAATTGGCCGAAGACCTTGCCGGGCATCATCACCACTTGATCTGCGAGGTGTGCGGCACAGTGCGCGACGTACAGATCCCTGATGCTGTTGAGTCGGCGCTTGATGAGTCGCTCAGTGGCTTGGCAACGCTGAACGGTTTCGAACTGCGTCACCATCGCCTCGATTTACTGGGCGTATGTGCCGAGTGTCGTTAGTCGGCGCGGGGTTGATCGAGCGCAACGGTGTGTGAGGTCTGAGCCTCGAACAGATCGAGGCGCAATGCCATCCGCTCGACAGCATCGGTGAGCCGCTCGAGCTGATCGGTGAGATCCTCGGTGGTGACAACGTTGGCGAGCGCCAGACGAACACTCGAAATTTCGCGGGCCAAGAATTCGGTGTCGGCTTGGGTGCGTTCGGTGACCTTGCGGTCGAGATCGAGTTCGGTGCGGTCGCGCTGCTCTTGGCGATTTTGAGCGAGCAAGATAAGCGGCGCAGCGTACGCGGCCTGCAGTGACAGCACCATCGTGAGTCGCACCCAACCCTGAGTCGGATTGTCGAACTTGGCACCCGATGGCGCCAGCCAGTTGAACGCCAACCACAAGATGATGGTTCCGCTTTGCCACACCAAGAATCGGGCGGTACCCAAGGTGCGCGCGATGGTTTCGCTGAACTGACCGAATGCTTCGGGGTCGTAGTGCAGACCGAAGCGGCGGCCTTGGCGTGGTGAACTGAGATCGCTACGCCGGGTCATTTGGGGCGATCCTCGTTGACGACACCCCCAGCGCCGGTGAGCGCAGGTGAGTTACTGCGGCGGCGCTGACGCCAGCCGGTAGGCAGCGTGCGGTCGAGCACGTCGTCGACGGTGATGGCGCCCAGCAGGTGGCCTGCGCCATCGCAGACGCCCACGGCGAGCATGTTGTAGCTTGCCAACTTTTCGGCGACCTCATGGTCGGAGATGTCGGGCGTGATCGTGGGCTCTTGCTCAAGGCATTGCCCTAGCTCGGTGCCGGGTGGCTCGCGCAACAGGCGCTGAAAGTGCACGACACCGAGATAGGTGCCCGTTGGCGGACGATATGGAGGCCGAACCACAAACACCTGTGCGGCGATGCTGACCAACCAATCGGGGTCGCGAATCTGGGCGAGCGCCTCGGCCACCGTGGCTGTTGGGCCAAGGATGATGATCTCGGGAGTCATCAAGCCACCGGCGGTGCCTTCTTCGTATGACAACAGCTGGCGCATCACGGCAGCGTCGTCTTCGTCCATTGCGTCGAGAATGCGCGTGCGTTGCTCACCAGGCATTTCGGCGAGCAGGTCGGCGAGGTCGTCGTATTCCATTTCGTCGAGCACGCTGACGAGTCGATCGAGGTCGAGGCCTTCGATGATGCGCAACTGCTCGGCCTCGGGAAGTTCTTCGAGGAGGTCGGCGAGGCGATCGTCGTCCATTGCTTCGGCGAGTTGCTTGCGTTGGCCCATCGGCAACGTGCGCACGATGATGGCCACATCGCTGGGGTGCATGTCGCGCATGCTCGCGGCTTCGGCGGCCATGGGGGCTCCGGTGCCGAACAGGGTTGGCACCTCGGTCCAGTCGACCAGACGCACGCTGGGTCGGCGGCGCAAGGCGCTGCGGCGTGACAAGCGCACCTTGGCAAGCTCCCAGTAGGTGGCTCGGCCGTCGGTGGTGCTGCGCATGGCGATGTCGCTGACCGTTTCGTCGCCAATCTTCTTGTCGAGCACGTCTTTGCCCACCAGCAGCTCGCCGGGCTTGGGCTTGAACGGGTGCAGATCGACGTCCCAACTACGCAAACGCGCGCCTTCGCCGTCGATGGTGCTGAACCGCGAAGCGTTGACAAAAATACGGCGACGCTGACTGGTTGCCACGTATCCGACCACGCGTGGAGCTGTGCCGGCGCGCGACGGAACAATCACGATGTCTTCGATACGACCGATTGCAGACCCGCCCGCGTCGAGCAGGGGCAACCGCATCACTCGAAACGCATACACGAGATCGCCAGCCACGCTGGCAGGCTACCCCGCGGGCCTGCGTGCGGGGTGACTCGTTACTGGCTGTGCTCGGCAGAGAGTTGGCGTGCAACCTCGCCGTAGCGGCGGAATCGCTCGGGTGAGTTTTCGCGTTCTTGAATGGCGTTGTAGAACACCAGTCGTGAGGCCAAGCCTGAGTACTTCGCGCGCAGGGCATCGGCGAGACCATCCCATGTGGATTCGGTGGTGAACACGGCCATGTGTTCGTCGGTGATCTGCGCAGCCATGCCGGCCATGTCGCCAGTTTTTTGCTTCTCGCGGATACGCGCCGTGGTGCCCTCGAACCCGGCGTCGTCCCACACGAACGCGTAGTTGGGTGTGCTGCCGTAGAACGCAAGCATGTTGCGCATGTGCTCGCGGTCGTGGGTGCGCTCGGCTTCGGTGTCGCCCACTACGCACATCACCGGAACGATGGTGTCAATGTCGTTCACGTCTCGGCCGGCGGCCGCGGCCCCCGCCGCCAGATTGGGTTGCACCGTGCGGCGCAGGTAGCCGGGTTCGCCAATGGGGTGAATGTGAACGCCATCGGCGACTTCACCAGCCATGCGCAGCATCCACGGATTGACCGCAGCGATATCGACATTGGGCGCTATAAACGCAATGGGGCCGGGCGACCATTGGCGGGTCATGAAGCTGAGCTCGTAGTACGGACCCGAGTGGGCCAGTGGCTCGCCTTGAAACGCAGCGAATGAAGCCTTTACGGCGCGCACGTAGTCGCGCAAGCGCGGGCCTGGCGGATCGAACGGAGCCGAAAATCGGCGCACCGCGTGAGTGCGCACCTGGGTGCCCAGCCCGAGGCGGAAGTGGCCGCTGGTTGCTTCTTGCAACTCCCACGCAATTTGTGCAGTGACCATCGGGCTACGCGGGAACGCAACGGCGACTCCGGTACAGACCTCGAGCGACGGCGCAGCCACTGCGGTGACGCCTGCTGACAAAAAGGCCGTGCGGCCGCCTTCGGTGAACAGCACGCCGTTGAATCCGGCGTCGGCAATATCGCGGGCGACCGCGCTGGTCTCGGCGAGAGGTCGAGGGAAGGCCATCACATCTACACGCATGAACGTGACCGTACTGCGCGTGGGTTGGCGTGATCGGGACGAACGCTGCCTACAGCGTGAAGGGTGGACGACCCATTTGTTCGCGCACCGGAACGACCTCGGGCATGGTGAGTGCTCGACGCTGCCAGTTGGCGCCATCGACAACCAGGGTGTGGCCCGAGATAAATCGCGCGTACGGCGACGCCAAAAATGTGGCTGCCCAAGCCAACTCGCGCGGACGACCCACACGCATGGCGGGTTGGCAGGCGTCTTTGTCGTTGGTGCGTGCGAGGTTGCTTTGGATGTCGGCAGTCATGTCTTCGTGCGGCATCAGCCCGGGCACGAGTCCGTTGACCTGAATGCCGTAGGGTCCCCATTCGACAGCCAACGTTTCGGTGAGATTTTTCACGCCTGCCTTGGCGGCCGACGAGTGCGCGAAGCCCGGTCCGCCGGTCCATGCGTAGGTTGCACCGATGTTCACGATGGAGCCCGGCGTACCCGCATCGAGGTGGCGGCGGGCGAACTCGCGGGCGCAGAAATAGGTGCCGTTCAGCGTGATGTCGACAACCGTGCGCCACGCATTTGGCGACATGTCTTCGGCAGGCACCGGAAAGTTGGCGGCCGCGTTGTTGATGAGAATCGAAGGCGTGAGCCCCGCGCGCTGCGCCGTGTCGAACGCCGCAGCAATCTGGTCGGGTTCGCGGATATCGCATGCCACCGTGAGACAGCGTGCCCCCACTGCAGCGATCGCTTCGGCGCCCGCCTCGAGATGCTCGGGCTTACGAGATGCGATCACAATTGCTGCGCCGAGCCGAGCGAACTCGGTGGCGATGGCTTTGCCCAATCCGGTGCCAGCCCCGGTGATGAACACCGTGGCGCCGTTGTAGGTGCCGTCGGGCAATGCCGATGCGCCGATTGGTGGTGGTTCAGGAAGTCCCTGGTACATCTCAGCTCCCTGTGTAGTTGGCGGGTCGGGATTCGGCTCGTGCTGCGCGGAACTCGGCGAAGTCGTCGGATCGGTTGAGGGAGGTTTGGTAAATCATTTCGTCGTCCATCGAGGCGCGCACTGCTGGCTGCGAGAGGTGACGCAACACCGTGCGTGCGAGCTTGATGGTCACTGCCGGGGCGGCGACAATTTGCTCGGCTATTTCGAGCACGGTTGCATCGAGCGCGGCTTCGGGAACCACACGACTCACGATGCCATGTGACAGCGCTTCGTCGGCGGTCATCACCCGACCGGTGAGCACCATGTCGCTGACCACGCCTGCGCCGCACATCTGGTGCAGCACGGCGACGCCGCCTGTGTCGGGGATGACCCCGTAGGTGGTCTCGGGCAGACGGAACCGAGTGCCTTCGGCGGCAACACGGATGTCGCATAAGAGCGCTCGCTGAAACGACCCGCCCATCACCCAGCCCTTGCAGGCAACGATGACGGGAGCGTCGATGTTCCAGAGTTGCTGAATGCCGCGGTGGCCGCGGCGCATGAGTTCGTGATGCGAGAGCTCGCTGATGTTGGTGCCGATGGAGGCAACGTCGCGACCCGACGAGAACGACTTACCCTCGCCTCGCCAGATGATGGCTCGCACGGCCGGACTGAGCGATGCGAGAATCTCAAACAGTTGCGCATCCATGTCGTCGTCGAACGCATTGTGCTTGTCGGGATTGTCGTTGGTGATCGTCGCGATCGTGCCGTCGATATCAATTCGTACTTGGCCGGCCATGGGCGTCTCCTCGTGCGTCTGTTCGCGCACAAACCTAGTGGTGCGTCGCGGTGCGTCTCGGTAGTGCGAACTAAGTTTGCGGCCAATGAACGTGCTGCTAATCACCCTCGACCAGTTTCGTGGCGACTGTCTGTCGGCGGCTGGCCACCCGTTGGTCCGCACGCCCAATCTCGACGAGCTCGCTCGCAATGGCGTGCGTCTGAATCGGCATTACAGCCAAGCAGCGCCGTGCGGCCCGGGCCGGGCGAGTTTGTACACCGGCATGTATCAAATGAACAACCGCGTGGTCGCCAACGGCACACCGCTCGACGCGCGGTTCGACAACGTGGCTCGTGCGGCGCGTCGCCACGGATACCAGCCCGCCCTCTTTGGTTACACCGACCAAAGCGTTGACCCACGCGAGGTCAGCGGTCCAGACGATCCCCGGCTGCAGCACTACACCGGCGTGCTGCCTGGGTTCGACCCGGTGCTTCACCTTCCTGACGATCACGAACCGTGGCTGCAGTGGCTTCGTGAACTTGGTTACAGCGATCTCGGCACTGCCTACCCAGAGTTGGCTCGCGAGCCCGAGCGGCCGGCCGAGCACAGTGTTTCGGCGTTCCTGACCAACAACGCAATCGAGTGGATTGGTCACCAGAGTCAGCCATGGTTCGCGCACCTCAGCTACTTGCGCCCACATCCGCCATATGCGGCTGCTGGCCACTTCGCAACGATGTACGACCCTGCCGATGTGACCATGCCCATCGAGCCCGCCGAGTCGCGTCACCCATTGCACGATTTCGTGATGCAGTTCGGCGCTACGGCGGCTCCTATCGACGAAGCCAAGATGCGCTCGTTGCGGGCGCAGTACTACGGCATGATCAGCGAGGTCGATCATCAACTCGGGCGTCTGTGGGCCGAGCTTCACGAGCGTGGCATGTGGGACGACACGTTGATCATCGTGACGGCCGACCACGGCGAACAGCTTGGCGATCACGGGCTGATTCAAAAGGTGGGCTATTTCGAGCAGAGCTACCACATCCTCGGAATTGTTCGCGATCCTCATCAACCTCAGGCCCACGGATCGGTGGTCGACGAGTTCACCGAGAACATCGATGTGTTCCCCACCATCTGTGATGCCATCGGTGCCCCGGTGCCTGCGCAGTGCGATGGTCTGCCGCTCACACCGTTCTTGCGCGGCGAGGCACCGCCATGGTGGCGCGATGCGGCTCACTGGGAGTTCGATTGGCGCGACATCTACATCACCGACGAACCCAATGAATGGCCGTGGGATCGACGCCTTGAGCGCCAGCACCTCGCTGTGCGACGCGACGCATCGGCTTCGTATGTTCAGTTCGGTGATGGGTCGTGGTTGTGCTTCGATCTCGCTAACGACCCGACCGGTCGCACCGAGATTTCTGCTCCGGAGGTGGTGCTTGGGCATGCCCAAGCGATGTTGGTGTGGCGGTCGCAGCACGCCGATCGCACCCTCACTGATGTGCTCATCGACAAGGGTGGGCGTGGTCGCATGCCTGCCGGCGTGCCTCAAGGCGTAGGTGTGTCGAAGGACATGTAATTCGACGTTTGGTCCCTTCTACAATTCCCACAGGTGCATTTCCGGCGGCCACGAAAAGGGAATTGATTGATGAGTAACGAATGGGGTCCTCTTGGCGGCTTAATAGGCGAGTGGCAAGGCGAGGGTGGCGTCGATGTGTCGCACGCTCATGCTCGGGGAACGGTGCACACCACGCCGTACCTGGAGAAGGTCACCATGAAACCCTTTGGTCCGGTCGAGAACGGCAAGCAGAGCTTGTATGGCCTCGATTACAAGACGGCCATGTGGCGCGACAACGAAGAGAACCCGTTTCACACCGAGGTTGGCTACTGGCTCTGGGATGGTGCTACCGGCGAGATCTTGCGCGGGTTTGCTGTGCCACGTGGCATCACGGTTCTGGCCGGCGGCTCGACCACTGCTGACGCGACGTCGTTTGAAATGCGTGCCGAACTTGGTGGAGCCAACTACACCATCGGCGAAAATCGGTATCTGGCCGAGCGCGCCAGCTCGTTGAGCTATGTGGTGACGATCACCCTGAACGACAACGACACCTGGAGCTATGACGAGACCACGATGCTGGCAATGGCCGAGTACCCAGAGCCATTAGCGCACCGCGATTTCAACACTCTGCATCGAATCGCCTAACCACACGGCCCGATCCCACGCCGAACGAGATATACGTGTGACTTCGTCTTGGGAACACTTCTGCGCATGGGCTAGTAAGAGGGTGGAGTTTTGATCCGTCGCTCGAATCCTCGGATCGGCTACATCTGCTCGCTGTAACGATCCATTCAGTCTCAAGGAGTCACCATGTCATTTCGATTTGCCAACGTTGCCGGGCGCAGCGCCCTCGTTGACAGCAACGACAAGTGGTTCGATCTCCACAAGCTCACCGGTGGCGCAGTCTCGGCCGATCCGATGCAGGCATTGGCTGACCCTGCCGCGTTGCATGCGGCCGACGCCGGCCTCGCCAACGCAACGGCCGATGGTGACCTTGCCAGCGCCCAACTGCTCTCCCCTGTGCCGGCACCACGCAACTGTTTTGCCGTTGGTCTGAACTACAGCACTCACGTGGCCGAGTCAGGCATGGCGGCGCCTGCGGTGCCGTTGGTGTTCACCAAGTTCCCCAGCTGCATCGTTGGGCCCGACGCAACGATCGAACTGCAGAGCACCACTGCCGATTATGAAATCGAGTTGGTCGTGGTGATCGGTGCGGCTGGTCGCAATATTGCGGCGGCCGATGCATGGGCTCACGTGGCCGGCCTCACGATTGGCCAAGACATCTCTGATCGCGTCTTGCAGTTCGCGGCAATGCCGCCGCACTTCGATCTCGCTAAGTCACGCGATGGCTACGGCCCAATTGGACCCGTTGTTGTGTCTACTGATTTGTTCGCGAACCCCGACGACCTCGCAATGGTGTGCGATATCAGCGGCGAGCGCCGGCAGGAAGATCGCACCACCAGCCTGATCTTTGATGTGCCTGTGCTCATCGAGTACCTCTCGGCGCTGATGACCTTGGCCCCCGGCGACATCATTTTCACGGGCACGCCAGCCGGCGTGGGCGCAGCAACCGGCAACTTCTTGAAGCCGGGTGATGTCATCGAGTCGACTATCGAAGGCATCGGCACGTTGATCACGCACTGCGTGGCGTAACGCGCTCAGCTTCTTGAGGTTGGCACGGCTTGCACAGCCGCAATCACCTCGGCAAAACGGTCATCGTTGGCAGGGTCTTCGGGCAGCGGCAAGATCACGCCGTCGGCCAGATTGGCGAACCATTGCGAGATCACTTCGGGCAGCTGATCCCAGGTGCCTTGGGGCACTAACGCGTCGAGCACTTCGTCGGTGACGTGTTCGTGCAGTGTGTCCCACTGCTGCGTGCGAGTGATGGTCTGTAGGCGTTCGCCAAGGTCTTCCCAGCCATGCAGCGTGAGCGTTCGCCGGTACGCCGGGGTGGAGTACAAAAAGGCGAGCAGGCGGCGGTGGTGTTCGCGGTTGCGTTGCACATCGGCACGCGTTGGACCGGTGATGTATTGGCTGCCGCTGACTAGTTCGATGCTGGTGGGCAAGCGACCGGTGCTGGCGGCACCTTGTGTAAGGGCAGGCAGGCAGATCTCGCGTAGATACCGCGGGTTCGAGTTGGTTGGGTGGGTCACAATGCCGTCGGCATGTGAGCCGGCTAGAGCCAGCATGCGATCGTTCACACCACCGAGCCACAGCGTGGGCAACGTGACATCGAGCGGACCGGGATTGAAGAATGGCTGCAATCGATTGAACGTGTAGTTCGTGCTCGTGTAGCTGAGCGGCGTGTTGTGTTGAAAGGTTTGCCAGATGGCTCGTAGCGACTCGAGGTAGTCGCGCATTCGCGTGACCGGCTCGGTCCATGGCACCGAGTAACGCCCCTCGATGTTCTGCTTGATTTGGGTTCCGAGGCCGAGCTGAAAGCGTCCGCCAGAGAAGGCGGCAAGATCCCAAGCGGCGCACGCAGTGAGCATCGGGCTGCGCGGGAACGCCAACACAATGCTGGTGCGCACGGTGAGCAGAGTGGTGTGTTCGAGCGCGAGCAACGACACGGCGAGGCCATCGTGCACTGTTTCGGGCACGTGCAAGCCGTCGTAGCCAAGGGCTTCGACGCGTTGTGCGTAGGCGATGGTGTCGCGTAGCGACACGCGGTCGGACATTCCGGCATAGACCCGCATGACTATTGGTCCTGATCGCTGGCGCTGTAGGGCCCATCGGGCTCGCTGACGGGCTCGCTGACGGGCTCGCTGGCGGGTTCGGTTGGAGGCTCGGCCGATGCGAGGCGGCGCCCGGTTTCGACGATGCCTTCGCGTCGCTCGGCCAAACTGGCCTTGTCGAATCGGTTGGCGATCCAGCGACGGGCGCGTTCGTTCTCGAGGGTCCACGCTTCGGGTGGGGCAAGCTCGGCCACTTCGTCGTAGAGCGCCATCACTGCCTGCACCGAATGTGCGGGATTGGCGGCGATGAGGGCAGCAATCTCGTGGGCTCGATGCAGCAGATGTTGGTGTGGCACGACCTCGTTGACCAGACCCCACTCGAGCGCAGTCTCGGCGTCAAGAAACGCGCCCGACAGGCTGAGCTGCTTGGCGCGGCGAATACCGATGGCCTCGGGCAGCATGACCGTGAGGCCCCAGCCGGGGAGCAGGCCAACGCGGGCGTGGGTATCGGCGAAGCGGGCACGATCGGAGGCGATGAGGAAATCGCAAGCGAGTGCGATCTCGAATCCGCCTGTGACCGCAGCGCCGTTGATGGCACCGATCACTGGTTTGCGATGCGGTGGAATGGCAGCGCGATATGGAGGTGGGGGATTGGGTTCGCTCCCACGCTCGCGGGTGCTGAGCTCGCGCAAATCGAAGCCCGCGCAAAACGCCGGATCGGCTCCGGTGAGGATGATGGCGTGCACGTTGTCGTCGTTGTCGCACCGCGTGATCGCCGCTGGAAACGCCGCGGCAAGCTCGGGGTTGAGCGCGTTGCGCGCATCGGGACGATTGAGGGTGACGGTGGCAATGCCGTCGACGATGTTGATCAATACGGTGTTCATCAGTTGTGTCCAGCAACGAGAACCGACACGCGACCTCTATGAGTGGAGATGCCCTCGGTTAGTCTTGAGCCGGGACGACGTATTAGCGCCTTCATAGATGCCATTCGCCAAGGCTACGACGTTGCGACGTTGGACGCCGAAGTTGTTCGGAACGCGTGAATCTGCTTCTGGCGCACCATGCTGGTGTCATATGTTTTTTAGATCGGAGCGCCCACATTGAGCGGGAATGCGAGTTACAGCCATCAACACGCAGGGGTGATTACGGTCGAGGCGGTTGAGGCCCCCGAGGTGGTCACCTCCGACTGGATCGATGAGCAACTCTCGTCTACCTACGATCGCTGTGGATTGCGCGGTGGATTGCTGGCCGAACTTGCGGGCATTAGGGAGCGCCGTTGGTGGCCCGATGGTTTCACCTTCGATCAGGCAGCTGCACTCGCCGGTCGTCGCGCCATCGACGCGTCGGGTGTTGACCCGGCCGAGATCGGCATGTTGATCAGTACCTCGGTCTCCAAGCATCACCTTGAACCATCGGTTGCATGTGCTGTGCATTACGAGCTTGGCCTACCAACGTCGTGTACCAACTTCGATCTCGCCAACGCGTGCCTTGGCTTTGTCAGCGCGATGCATCTCGCCGCTACGGCTATCGACGCGGGCCAGATCAAGTACGCGCTCATCGTCGATGGCGAGGGCAGCCGTCAAACGCAGTCGGCAACGATCAAGCGTTTGCAGCAAGAAAATGCCACCGCCGTCGATGTGTTCGACGAGTTCGCCTCGCTCACCCTTGGGTCGGGCGCCGCAGCAATGTTAATGGGCAACATGAACAGCCATCCCGACGCGCATCGCGTGGTCGGCGGCGTTGTGCGGGCGGGTACTCAACACCACAAGATGTGCATCGGCGATCTCGAGAGAATGACCACCGATACTCGACGCTTGCTCGACGCCGGACTCGAGCTTGGTATGGCTTGCTGGGCCGAAGCACGCGAGACCCACGACTGGGCAAACGGTATGGATCGTTACATCGTGCATCAGGTGAGCTCGGTGCACACCCGCATGCTGTGCGAGAAACTCAGCATCGACCCAGCGCGAGTGCCTCTCACCTATCCGAAATACGGCAATGTCGGTCCAGCCGCGATTCCGATCACCCTTGCCGGCGAGGCACCATCGCTTGTCGCCGGAGAGCGCTTGCTCTGCATGGGCATTGGGTCCGGCCTGAACACGAGCTTCACCGAAATCGTATGGTGAGTCGGAGCCCTCGTTCTGATTCGGCACCGCGGCGTCCAACAGCCGCGCAGTTTCGTCGGTGGGGAGTCGACCCGTTGTGGTCGCGCGTTGTTGAGGTGCCGTCGTCCGATGGTTCCACCTACACGTGGCATGTACTCGAACGATCACCCGAGGCCCCGATTGCCACCATTGTTTGCGTGCACGGCAATCCCACTTGGTCGTTCTATTGGCGCAGTCTGCTCGAACGTCTCGGTGATCGTTATCGAGTGATTGCAGTCGATCAGCTCGGCATGGGCTTCTCGCAACGCACCGCACAACGGCCGTTCGCGCAACGGGTCACTGACCTTGGTGATGTCTTGTCGGTGCTCGATCTAAGTGGTCCGGTCGTCACGGTTGCGCACGATTGGGGCGGTCCGATTTCGCTCGGATGGGCGCTCGATGAAGCTGCCCGTACCGATACGTGCTCGCTGGCTGGTGTGGTGCTGTGTAATACCGGCGTCGCGGTGCCTGCGGGCCGTAAGGCACCGGCGCTCATTCGGCTTGCTGCCGCTGGGCCACTCACCGATTTCGTTGGTCGGCGCACGCGCATCTTTGTTGATGGCACATTGATGCTGTCAGGCAAGCGCGTTGCGCGAGCAGCGCGAGACGGCTACCGGGCGCCGTATCGCCGTGCTGCCGATCGCTACGCGGTCTCCGAATTCGTTGGCGATGTTCCGTTTACTCCAGCGCATCCCTCGGCCGCTGCAATCGATCAGGTGGCGCAGGATCTGCGAAGTCTCACCGTGCCCACGCTGTTGGCGTGGGGTGCGCGTGATCCGGTGTTCAACGATGACTTTGCGCTCGATCTGGCTGCTCGGGTGCCACACGCAGACAAGCATCGTTTCCCTGGCATGGGCCATCTGGTGGTCGAAGAAACCGATGTGGCTGCGTTGATCGACGGGTGGTTGAGCGAGCGAGTGCTTCACGCGGCACCCGTTGTGCGGGCCGAGCCAATCGTGCATGCAGAGACACCGCCGATCTGGGCCGCGATTGAGGCCAAGCGCACCGACACCTCGGCGGCATTTGTCGATGGTGGCACCGGCACCACCACCTCGTTCGCGGCGTTTCACGATCGAGTCATGGGCGTCGCTGGCGCCTTGGCAGCGCGCGGTGTGAAGCCCGGTGATCGCGTTGCCGTGCTGGTGCAACCTGGTGTCGACCTGTTGTCTACGGCATACGGATGTTGGCGCGCCGGCGCTGTCACGGTGATCGCCGATCGCGGTCTGGGTCTGCGCGGCCTTGGTGCTGCAGTGCGAGCCGCCGATGTCTCGTTGGTCATTGGCGCACCGAAGGCGCTAGCAGCGGCCCGCACTATGCGTTGGGCTCGTGGTGCTGAGCTGCTGTCGGTGAGCGCGCTGAGCAAACTCGCGGCGTTGGGTTCACGGTTGCCGCCGGCTCCGAAGGCTGGTGACCCCGCTGCGATTTTGTATACCTCAGGCGCTACAGGTCCAGCGAAAGGTGTGCGCTATCGCCATGGGCAAATGGCTGCGCAGCGAGATGTGTTGGCCACGTTGTACGGCATCACTGAGAGCGACCGGTTGGTCGCGGCCTTTGCGCCGTTCGCGTTGTATGGCCCGGCATTCGGCATTACCTCAACGATCCCCAATGTCGATGTTGCCGCGCCGGGCACATTGACTGCCGACGCGTTGGCCGCCGCCGTCACATCTGTCGACGCCACCATCGTCTTTGCCTCACCCGCTGCGCTACTGAACGTAAACAACACGGCCAATGGTCGGCACACGGTTTTCTCGAAGCTGCGCTTGGTGCTTTCGGCCGGCGCCCCAGTGCCCATTGCAACGCTGCGCGCCACCGCTGCTCTGTGTCCCAATGCCGAGTTACACACCCCGTATGGCATGACCGAATGCTTGCCTGTGGCCGACATCGATCTCACCGCAATCGATGCTGCTGGCGCGGGCAACGGTGTGTGTGTGGGCCAACCAGTGCCTGGAGTTTCGGTGCTGATCGCGCCGCTCGGACTCGATGCAGACCGCGCCCTCGAGCCGCTTCCAGCGGGCACTACGGGCGAAGTCGTGGTGCGCGCCCCATGGGTGTCTGATGGCTACAACCAACTGTGGCGCACCGAGCACGAAGCCCGTCCGCGAACCAGCGACGGTCGCGTGTGGCATCGCTCGGGTGATGTCGGCCATATCGATACCCATGGTCGGTTGTGGATCGAAGGCCGCAGCGTTCACGTCATTCACGCCGATGGCAATCCGATTACTCCTGTACCGATTGAGGTTGCAGTCGAGGCACTCGATGGCATCGCCAAAGTTGCGGCCGTTGGCGTTGGGCCAACTGGCTGCCAGCAACTTGTGGTTGTTGTGCAAGATGCGCAGCGCCCCATCGGACTCGCCGACGAGGTGCTGATCGAACGGGTTCGCGCGGCGGTGCCGCATGCCGTTGCTGCTGTAATCACTGTGCACACCTTGCCCGTAGACATTCGCCACAACACCAAGATCGATCGCACCGCTGTGGCTCTATGGGCTAGCGAGATCTTGGCGGGTCATCGTGCCCGGTGCAACTGGTGAAAGTTCTGGTCACCGGTGCCAGCAGTTTGCTTGCGCGCCGAACTGTAGAAGCGTTGCTGGCTCGCGGCGACGAGGTTGTGTGTTTGCAACGTCATGAAGCCCCGGTCGATACAGATCAGGTGCTTGGCGATGTGCGCGACGAAGCCTTGGTGGCTGATGCTGCGCGTGGTTGCGATGCCATCATCCACGCTGCAGCGAAGGTAGGAGTTGTTGGTTCGTGGGAGCAGTTCCGCAGCATCAACGTCGACGGCACGGCGTCGGTTGTGGCGGCGGCAGCGTCGACGCACGTGAGCCGTTTGGTGCACGTGTCTACGCCGTCGGTGGCGCACTCGGGCCACTCGATTGTTGGGGCAGCAGCCGACGCACCCTTCATCGGCCGTTCAGGCGCCTGGTATGCCGAGTCAAAGGCGTTGGGCGAGAACCTTGCTCGCGCTGCGGCGAGCGATGACTTGGCCGTTGTGACCATCCGCCCTCATCTCGTATGGGGTCCGGGCGATACGCAACTCGTTGGTCGCATTGTCGACAGAGCTCGATCAGGTCGTTTGGCGCTCGTTGGCAACGGTGCCGCGCTGATTGACACCACCTACATCGATTGCGCCTCGAGTGCGCTGGTGGCCGCTCTTGATGCGGCCGTGCCGGGTGCCGCGTGCAACGGGCGGGCCTACGTGATCGCCAACGGCGAGCCTCGACCAATTCGCGAACTGGTGATGGGCATTTGCCGAGCAGCGGGCATTGAGGTCACTCCGCGTTCGGTGCCGCTTCCGTTGGCTATGGCCGCCGGCGGTGTCATCGAGCGACTCTGGAACGTGCGTCGGGCAACCACCGAACCGCCACTCACTCGGTTTCTCGCTGAGCAGTTAGGTACAGCGCATTGGTTCGATCCTCGGCCTGCCCGCGACGATCTCGGTTGGGTGCCAACGGTGACCATCGACGAAGGCCTACGCCGCCTGCGCGACTGGTTCCGCGAATCATCTTGATCTAAGCCCGCGCAAGCTTGAGCTATCGCGGCGGGACTCTGGCAGGCTTGCAGGGTGAACCAACGTGACCTGCTCGTCATCGGCGGAGGCCCAGCAGGTGCTGCGGCTGCGCTGCGCGCCGCCCGTTCTGGTGTTCGGGTGATGTTGTTTGAGAAGGGTCCGCATGGTCGCGACAAGGTGTGCGGCGACGGGCTTACGCCGCGAGCAGTTGCGGCGCTGAACGACCTCGACTTGTCTATTGCCGACGCCCACCGCATCGATGGCTTGCGAATGATCGCTGGCAAGACCACCCGCGAACTTTCGTGGCCCACCACCGATCGTTTTCCGAACCATGGCGCCGTGTGGCCGCGTCGGCGCTTCGACACGTTCCTGATCGATGCCGCCATTGCCGCTGGCGCCGAGGTGCGCTTCGATTGCGAAGCGTTGCCTGTGCTCGATGGCGACCGTGTTGTTGGCGTCCGTGTTGTTGGTTCTGGTGTTGACTCCGAAACCTTCACTGCACCATTCACAATCCTCGCTACCGGCGCGCAGGGCGCTGCGGCCAAGATGCTCGGTGCCGAGCGCGATCCCGACGAACCATTTGGCCTCGCCATTCGCGCTTATGCCACCACCCCACGTCATGCCGAGCGCCATCTTGAGGCGTGTTTGTCGTTGCGCGACGAGCACGGAACCCCGGTACCCGGTTATGGCTGGATGTTTCCTGCGGGCGATGGCACGGTCAACATCGGGGTCGGTGCGCTGAGCACCATGCAGGGTTTCAAGAAACTCAACCTCAACACTTTGCTCGATCAGTACGCCGCGATTGTGCGCGAACCGTGGGGCCTCGGCGAGTACATAGAGAAGCCGCGGGCGTGGCGTCTGCCGATGAGCTGCGTGCGACGTCATGGTCCGGGTTGGGTTGCCGTTGGCGACGCAGCCGGCTTCGTGAATCCGATGAACGGCGAAGGCATCGACTACGGACTCGAGAGCGGCACGCTTGCTGTAGATCTTTTTCTTGCCGACGTGGCCACTGCATCGCAGGCCTATGACCAACAGGTCGGCGAACGTTTCGATGCCTTTTTGCGCACCGGCCGTCGGTTCAGTTTCCTCATTGGTCATCCGTGGATTTTGCGTACCGGACTGCGCATCGCTGTGGGCACGCAGACCACGGCCGACATCACGTTGGCCGTGATGGGTAACCTCATCGATGGCCAGACGCCTGGCGCATCTGGTCGGGTGATGCGCCTCGCCGACCGCTCGCTGGCGTTGGTAGATCCGTTGCTTCGCAAAACTCGCGCTCGTTCGTAACGAGGGCGCTCAGCGATTAGCTGGTCATGCCGCCGAGGCCCACGAGCCCGCGCGCGAGTTCGATCTCACCCATGTGGCGAAGACCGTGTTGGTACAACCAGCATTCGAAACCGTCGAGCACGGTGATGCCGACGTCGGCCGCCACGCGGGCGCTGTATGTGCTGGCAACTTGCGGTGGAAACGGGCGCTGAATAACAACTCGGCTGAGGTCGGCAGGATCGAGCTGGGCGAGATAGGCCTCGGTGCGATCGAACACGGTGCGCATGTATT
The DNA here is from genome assembly GCA_945861025.1 of Ferrithrix thermotolerans DSM 19514. GTDB lineage: Bacteria > Actinomycetota > Acidimicrobiia > Acidimicrobiales > Ilumatobacteraceae > WLMZ01. The sequence goes on along the minus strand of CAMASN010000002.1, from coordinate 25,379 downwards.
CCTTGAACGCTTCGAAGTCGCCGATGCGCTGATGAATCATTTCGTCGACGGTCTTGTGCTTGCCGTGATCGTTGATGGTCATCTGCACGCGGCTTTGCCAGTCGTCGTTCCAGACGGGGGGCAAGCCGGTGAGCATCATGAACGACACATCTTGCATGTTGGTGTAGTGAAACAAACTGAACGCGATGGGCAACACACCCTCGCGCTCGAAGTGGTTCACGTGCTCGAGGTCCATCGATTCGGTGGCCTGGTAATACAGCGAATGCATCGCACGCATACGGCGTTGCAGTGAATCGAGAGTCATTTCAGACATGGTGTGCTCCGGTTTTGGTGAGTCAGGCGTTTGGGCGAGAGGTTACTCAGGCCCAGCCGCCGGCGTATGAGACAAACTGACCTGTGGTGAAGCGGCTGGTGCCGTCGACCCACGGGGTGCAGAAGTGAGCGAATTCTTCCATCGTGCCCAAGCGGCCGAGCGGAACTTTGCGTTCGATTTTGGCCATGATCGCAGGATCGTCGGCACCAGAGGCACGACGAAACTCGGGGAAGTCCATGTAGTTCGTGCCAATAGCGTTGACCTGCACATTGTGCCGCGCCACTTCGTGAGCCACGTTGTGAACGAGGTGGTTGGCGCCTGCGCGTGCGGCTGAATACAACGGTGCTTCGGGGGTGGCCCGGGCACCGCTGGCGCTGGTGATTACCAGCACCTGTCCCTCGCCCTGCTCGATCATCGGGGCGAGCACTGTTTGCATGAAGTGATAGGGGGCGACCATGCAGCCCTGCATCACGGTTTCGAGATCTTCGACTTTGGAGTTCATAAACCGACCGGTGACAATGAGGCCCGAAAAGGCGGTGGCCGAATCGATTCGACCGAATCGGTTCATCGCTGCGTCAACGAGCCGTTGCGATGACTCGCGCTTGACGAGATCGCGGGTGCCACTGACGGCTTCGACATTGGTGCCGCCAGCGATCAACTCTTCGACGAGGCTTGCATCGGGATCGCCGAGCACCAGGTCGTGACCGCGTGCGGCGAGAATTCGGGCGAGGTGGGGGCCGACGTAGAAACCGGCTGCAGCGATTAACGCAACGCGTCGTGGTTGTTCCATGGGCGTAACCCTACGTACTGACACTTAGGGTGTCAATTGATGGAACGGCCTCTGGAGCCTCAACAATCGGCAGTCATTTGCCAATAGATCGCCCCGAATGTCTAGGCTGGCGACGTGGTCACCGACGAACTCGATCTTCAAGACGGACGTCATGCTCGGCGTGATCGCAACAAGATCGCCGTTGTCGATGCATTTCTTGAGCTCGTTCGGGCCGGCAATCCGCGACCTAGCGTGGCCGAGGTGGCCGAGCGCTCCGGCGTTTCGCATCGGTCCGTGTTTCGCTACTTTGCCGACAAAGACGAGTTGGCGCGCACCGCGATCAGCCGTCAAGAAGGCGCGGTTGTTGCAATGTTTGCGCGTGGCATCCGCAGCGACGCGCCGCTTGCTGATCGAGTCAACACGTTGGTGAAACACCGACTCTCGTTGTTCGACGAGATCGGGCCGGTTGCGCGGTTGTCTCGATCGCTGGCGCCATTGCAGCCCATCGTGAGCGCCGAGATCACTCGGTCGCGGAGCTTCCTGCGGGTGCAGGTGAACAAGTTGTTTGCCGCTGAGCTCGATGCGATGGAGCCATTGCGCGCCGCGTCAATTGCTGCAGTGCTCGACGTGTTGTGCTCATTTGAATCGATCGATCTGTTGCGTCGCGACCAGGGTTTGTCGCGCGACCTTGCGGCCGAAGCGCTGGTCGAATCAATGATGCAACTGTTGGGCTAACTGGCTCTCAGCGAACCTGGCCCAGCAGTGAGCCGCCGTCGATAGCGAGCACCTGACCGGTGATTTGCGCGGCACGTGCCGAACACAAAAAGGCCACGCTGTCGGCGATCTGCTCGGGGGTTTGTTCGCTCGACATTGGCACTGCCACGCCCACCATCTGATCGAAGTACTTGCGGGGCAGCGTTTGCTCCCACAATCGGGTGTAGATAAAGCCGGGCGCCACAGCGTTCACGCGGATGCCACGCGGCGCGAGCGACAGGGCCATGCACTTGGTCCAATGGATGAGCCCAGCCTTGGCGGCGCCGTAGGCCATCATCGCATTGGGCATTAGTCCTGCGATCGAGGCCGTATTGCAGATGGCCGAACCGCTGACCATGTTGGGACCAACAACGCTCGTTACGAGATGCGCGCTGGTGAGGTTGAGGTCGACTGATTCGCGAAACAGATCGACCGGACCAAATGGGTCGCCGGGCTTGTTGTCGGTGCGCTCAGGGCGGTGCTTGCCGCCACCGGCGTTGTTGACCAAGACCGTTGCGTGCCGACCCAGCGACGCGACCACATCGCGTACCTGCTCGACGTTGGTGACATCGCACTGATGCAGTGTGACACCGGCCGGTGCCTGCGCACCGGTGACGTCGAGGTCGAAAGCGGCAACCTCGTCGATCTCGCCGTCGGCAAGTAGCGCTGCTGCAATCGCCGCCCCAATACCGCGTGCTCCACCTGTGACAATCGCCAATCCAGACATGGCGGCGACGTTAGCTGGGCGGGATGTGCTCAATCGGAGCGAGGGTGGTCAGTCGGAGCCGGCGCTGCGGAACTCGGCCAGGATCTGGGCGCCATTGGGGGCGGCCATGATGCGTGACTCGATAAGTTCGCGCTGCATCTTCGATGCCAATGGTGGCTGCTCAACGGTTGCCCAGTGCACGAGCCCGCCCCAGAATCGATCGATGAGTTCGCGCCCGGGCACGGTGCCGCCATCGAGAGTCTTGAACGTGACCGATGCCAACTCACCCATGTATAACCGCAGCGAGCTCACGTGGATCTCTTCGTCGGTGCGAATGCGGCCGATGATCTCTGCGGCTTCCTCGGCATCGGCACGACGATCGGCAAATAGATCGGGCGTGCGCAACACGGCTTGCGTTGCAGCAAAACCGATCTCGGCGCGGAACTCGATGACCAACAGGTTCATCAAGAACGAGATGTAGCCCTCGATCGCAGCCGAGACTTCGGGCATCCGCCGAACTGCCGAATCGGGACGCGAGATGTTTTCGGGTGGCTCAACATCGGGATAGGCGTTGGCGCCAAGAGCGAGATCGCGGGCGACGAACCACATCACGTCGTGGCCGCCGATGCCCTCGTCGGGGAGGCCGCCTTCGTCGAGCCCGTGGGCCTTGAGGAGGCCCTTGTTGAGGTGGCCGATTGCCATCTCGGAGACATCTTCAACAATGAATGGGTCCAACTCGGGGAACACCATCTCGGCGAGCAAGCGACCCTTGGCCTCGATCTTGCCGGTGATGGTGAGGCCATTCCAGAAGGTTTCGCCGAGGCCGTTGCGAAGCAACACCCGGCTCTGTTCGACGCCAGGAACCTTTTCGCCATCAAGCAGCGATGAGTCGGCGTCGAGCAGGTCGCCGCCACGGGCCCGCAGCGCATCGGCCCATGCCTGCAGCGCGGACTCACGCACTAATGCTCGGGGAGGCTGGTAGGTACCGTCGTGCATCATCCCGCCGTGCATCCGACTTCCGGCCACCACATGTTGCCGAGCGAATGGATGATCGCTCATCAGTTCTGCTTCTGAATACACAAGACGCGTCATGGCTGCAGCGTATGTCCGAACCGGCGCTGATGCCGTGCCGAAACCGTTGTTCGGCGGTTGGTTTCGGCTCAGCGAGAAGGGTGAGTGGTACGGTTGTGCCGCTATTCGATCGGGTTGGGTCGAGTCATTCAGTTGGATTATTTGGTCGAAGGAGACCTGCGTGAGCGAAGCAAAACAGGTTGGGTTTGTCGGTCTGGGGCACCTTGGGATGTACCTCGCCTCGAGCCTGGTGCGTCATGGACATCACGTCACCGTCAGCGACCTCAACCGCAGCGCGGCCGATGGTCTGGTCGCTGCCGGAGCAACGTGGGCCGACTCGGCCGAAGATGTTGCCAAGGTCTCCGATGTGGTCTTCACCTGCCTGCCCTCACCTTCGGCGGTCAGCTTGGTGATCACCGGCCCCAAGGGTGTTCTCGCCGGTATGCGTCCAGGCGGAACCATCATCGACATGAGCACCCAAGACCGTGAAGAAACGATTCGCCTCGCGGCGATCGCTGAGTCGGTTGGTGTGCACATGCTCGAGTGTCCCGTTACTGGCGGTGTTCACAAAGCAGCCGAGGGCGACATCACGGTGCTCGTGGGCGGCGACGAAGCCATCTTCGAATCACACCGCGATCTGCTCAGCGCTGTTGGCCAGCCGATCCTGTACATGGGTCCGCTGGGCAGTGCCTCGGTCATCAAGGTGATTACCAACATGCTCGCGTTCATCAACCTTGTCGCGGTCGGCGAAGCGCTGATGCTTGCCAAGCGCGGCGGCCTCGATCTGGCGAAGTCGTTCGAGGCGATCAAAGAAAGCTCGGGCAATAGCTTCGTGCACGAGACCGAGGGTCAGGTGATCCTGAACGGCAGCTACAACATTGGCTTCACCATGGATCTCGCCTGCAAAGACCTCGGATTCGCCACCCAGTTCGGCCGCCAGTTTGGCGTGCCCCTCGAGTTGGCCGGCCTCGTCGAACAGATCTTCATTCGTTCGCGTGCCCAGTACGGCGGCCAGGCCTGGTCGACACAAGTTGTGAAGTTGTTAGAAGACGCACTCGGCACCGATTTGCGCGCCGATGGATTTCCGGAGGTGTTGCAATGAAGGCTGCAGTGTGTCGTGAGTTTGGCGCACCATTGGTGATCGAAGAACTGCATCTTGCAGATCCGGGTCCGGGCGAAGTGAAGGTGCGCATGGTCGCTACGGCTATCTGCCACAGCGACATCACCTACGCCGAAGGCGGTTGGGGTGGCCAACTGCCCGCGGTCTACGGCCACGAGGGCGCAGGCGTTGTTGCCGAGGTTGGGCCCGGCGTTCATTCGGTGAAGGTGGGCGACGCCGTTGTGGTCACGCTCATCCGTTCGTGCGGTCGATGCCACGGTTGCACGATAGGCATGCCCGTCACGTGCGATGCCACGTTCCCACTCGATGCCACCAGCCCGCTCACCGATGCCAGCGGAGCTTCGATTGTGCATGGTCTGCGTACCGCAGCATTTGCCGAGCAGGTAGTGGTCGAAGAATCGCAACTGGTTGTGGTGCCAGCCGACCTCGGCTTCGATGTTGCGTCGTTGCTGGCCTGCGGTGTCATCACCGGCTTTGGTGCGGTCACCAACACTGCGGGCGTGCAGCCAGGCAGTCACGTGGTGGTGTTCGGTTGCGGTGGCGTGGGTCTCAACAGCGTGCAGGGCGCACTGCTCAGCGGCGCACAGACCATCGTTGCCATCGACCTTGCCGAGAGCAAGTTGCAGGCGGCGCTCAAGTTTGGCGCCACGCACACGTTGAACCCACTCACCGACGATGTCGTGGCGCGCGTTCGCGAGCTCACCGATGGCCGCGGTGCCGACTATGTGTTCGTCACCGTTGGTGCGAAAGCTGCGTTCGACGCGTCGTACGCGTTGCTGGCCAAGGCAGGAGCAGTGGTGCTCGTGGGCATGCCGGCCAACGGTGTGATGTCAGAGATCGATCCAGGCACGATGGCCGCATACAGCCAGCGCATCCTCGGTTCGAAGATGGGCGGGTCGCGTATCAGCATCGACATCCCTAATCTGGTGAACCTCTACAAGCAGGGTCGCCTCAAGCTTGATGAGCTGATCTCGGGTCGTTATGCGCTCGCCGATATCAACGAAGCAATGGAGTCCGTGAAGCGCGGCGACGCTCTGCGCAACGTGATTGTGTTCTGATAGAGCAATGCAGGCAGCGCTATGAAAATTGTCGACGTCAAAACTTTCGTTGTCGGTAACCCACCACCTCGTTTCGGTGGTCGTTACTTCATCTTCTTGAAGCTCACCACAGACAGCGGAATCACCGGCGTCGGTGAGGTGTACGTGGCTACGTTCTCGCCGCATCTGGTGGCGCGCATGATCGAAGATGTTGCCGAGCGGCACTTCATCGGCGCCGATCCGTTCAAGATCGAGACGCTATGGCGTCAGGTGTATGGCCGCGGTTACGCGTTGCGTCCCGACATCACCTTGGGCGGCATCTTGAGCGGACTCGAGATGGCGTGCTGGGACATTGTTGGCAAAGAGACCAACAAGCCGGTGTACGAACTGCTCGGTGGTCAGGTGCACGAAAAGCTGCGCACGTACACGTACCTCTATCCACCAAACGATGCCGATGCGTACGCCGATCATCCGGTGTACACCGATCCCGATACTGCCGCCGAGAAAGCGGTTCTCGAGGTTGAGCGCGGCTTCACCGGTGTGAAGTTCGATCCGGCTGGCCGCTACAGCGTGTTCGATGGTCGCCAGCCAACACTCGAGGCGCTCGAACTCTCCGAGCGCATGGTGCGCACGATTCGCGAAGCGGTGGGCACTAAGGCCGATCTGCTCTTCGGAACGCACGGCCAGTTCACTGCGTCGGGAGCGATTCGCTTGGCCAAGCGCATCGAGAAATACGAACCGCTGTGGTTTGAAGAACCCACACCGCCCGAGAACCCCGACGAGATGGCACGGGTGGCGCGCAGCACCTCGATCCCGATTTCAACGGGCGAGCGGTTGACGACCAAATACGAGTTTGCGCGAGTGCTGCAGGCTGGCGCCGCGTCGATCTTGCAGCTCAACCTTGGTCGTTGTGGTGGCTTGCTCGAAGGCAAGAAGATCGCTGCATTGGCCGAGACGTATTACGCGCAACTCGCGCCGCACCTCTATTGCGGCCCCATTGTTGGCGCCGCCAACATTCAGCTCAGTACGTGCTCGCCCAACTTTCTTATCCTCGAGAGCATCCAAGACTGGAGCGGCTTTCACGCCGACATCTTGGTGAAGCCGATTCGATGGCAAGACGGTTACGTGATCCCACCAACCGAACCTGGTCTCGGTGTCGAACTCAACGAGGCAGTTGCGTTGGCGAATCCGTACACCGGTAATGAACTGCATCTCGAGATGGCCGAGACGCCTCAGCCGTAATCGTAAAAGGAGAGCACCATCGTGGCTACCAATTCACGTCGGGAAGAGCGATACCTCAAGCAGCAGCGCCGCAAGCGCTTGCGCATCATGATTGCCACCGGCGTTGTTGCGCTCGCCGTCGTTGTGGTGCTGGTGTTTGCCGTCGGTGGCTCAGACACAGCGAAGCCAGCCGCGTTCGATGGGACGGTTGTGAAGCTCACGTTGTCTGAGTTTGCGATCACGGGCAACCTCACGGTGCCCACCGGCGCAGTTCGACTCGATTCCACCAACATCGGTGGTGTGGTGCACAACGTCGGCGTGCGCGGCGTGAAGATTTCACGAGATATCCAGCCCGGCGAAAACTTCATCCTCGATGTGGGCGTGCTCGCGCCCGGCACGTATGAGTTGTATTGCGACATCATCAACCCAGTCGACAAGACCTCGCATGTTTCGAACGGCATGGTGGCGAAGTTGGTAGTGACGCCGGCCGATGCCAGCACAACCACCACCGTTGCCACCGCAACGAGCTAACTACATCTGCAACCAGGTGGTCTTGAGGTGGGTGTAGCCATCAAGGCTGTGCATCGACCTATCGCGTCCGGTGCCGCTCTGCTTGAACCCGCCGAACGGTGTGGTGATTGAGCCCATGTCGAACGTGTTGATCCATACCGTGCCGGCGCGCAGGGCTTTGGCTGCCTTGTGCGCGGTGGAGATATCACGGCTCCAGATGGATGCGGCCAAACCGAATGGGCTGTCGTTGGCCACCCGAACGGCTTCGTCGACACCGTCGACCGGAATAGACACGAGCACTGGCCCGAAAATCTCTTCGCGAGCGATGGTCATCGAGTTGTTCACGCCTGAGAACACCGTGGGGGCGATGTAGCAGCCGCCGTCGGTGACATTGAGACGCTCGCCGCCGATGCGAACCTCGGCGCCTTCGTTGCGGCCGGTTTCGATGTAGCCCATCACGCGCTGAGTCTGTGACTCGTCGACCAAGGTGCCCATCGTGCCAGCAGGGTCGTACGGATCGCTGGGCCAAAGAGTCTTGGCCACTTCGCACACCGCGTCGAGTAGGTCGTCTTGGATGCGGTGATCGACGATGAGTCGAGTGCCCGCATGGCAGGTTTGGCCAGCGTTATAGAAAACGCCCCACGCTACGGCTGATGCAGCGGCCCCAAGGTCGCCAACATCGGCCAGGACTACCTGTGGCGACTTGCCGCCGAGCTCCAGCGAGACCGACTTGGCGTTGCTCTCGGCGGCGTAGCGCATGAAGTAGCGGCCCACTTCGCCCGAGCCGGTGAAGGCCAACTTGTCGACATCCATGTGTAGGCCGAGCGCTGCGCCGGCCGTGGGGCCGAAGCCCGGAACCACGTTGAGCACGCCGTCGGGTAGTCCGGCCTGGCTGGCGAGTTCGGCAAGCAGCAGAGCCGACAGCGGCGACTGCTCGGCGGGCTTGAGCACCATGCTGTTACCGGCAGCGAGGCCCGCGCCAATCTTCCAGCTGGTGATGATGGCGGGATAGTTCCATGGCACCACTGCGCCAACAACGCCCATGGGCTCGCGGCTGATCATGGCCAGCGACTCGTACGGCACGGGGGCGAGCTCGCCGTAGGTCTTGTCGATGCATTCGGCGAACCACTGCAGGTTGTTTGCACACGAGGCGATGTCGACGTTGATCGAATCGCTGATGGGCTTGCCGACGTCGAGCGTCTCGAGCAGTGCGAGCTCAAGTGTGTGTTCGCGAATCAGATCGACGAAGCGCAGCATGACTTTCTTGCGTTCGAACGGAGCCATGCGGCTCCAGACGCCGGCCTCGAACGAGCGGCGCGCGGCAGCGACGGCGCGGTTGATGTCTTCAACATCGCCCTCGGCCACTTTGGCAATGACGTGGCCATCACGTGGGCTGATGTCGTCGAAGGTCTTGCCGGATGCTGCGTCGACGAACTTGCCGTCGATGAAGCACTGGGCGCGTGGGGTAACGATGGAAGCGCGGTGCTGCCATTCGGCGAGATTGATCAGATCAGGCATGGGTCAAGAATTCCTTGTTCATTCGTTTGACTTTTGTTTGTTCGTTTCGACTATAGACAGAACTATCTGGGCCAATGCCGCTCAACTCTTGTCACCAGCAGTGTCAATTGATAGGGTGCGGTTATGCAGATCACCTTGCTCGGCACAGGTAACCCAATCCCCGACCCTCGCCGCGGAGGACCAGCAACATTGGTTCGCGCTGCGGGCGCAACCGTGCTCATCGACTGCGGTCGAGGTGTCTTGCAACGCATGATGGGTGCTGGCGCAATGCCCGGCATGCTGAGCGCGTTGCTCATCACCCATCTGCACAGCGATCATCTCACCGACCTCAACGATGTCATCACTATGCATTGGGTGATGAGTCCCGTGCAGCAGACCCTGCGCATCTACGGCCCGCCACGCACTGCCGAGATCGTCACTGCCACGTTGGCAGCGCTCGCCCCCGACATTCAGTACCGCCTCGATCACCACAACGATCTCACCAGCGGCCCACAGATCGAAGTGGTCGAGGTTGTTCCCGGCGACGAGTTCACTATCGGCGCTGTCTCGGTGAAGGTTGGCGCTACCGACCATCGCCCGGTTGAGCCAACGGTTGCATTCCGCCTCGACGACGGCACGCACTCGGTGGTGCTCGGCGGCGACGGCATTCCGTGCGACGGCCTGCACGAGCTGTGCCTGGGCGCCGATGCCTATGTGCAAACCGTGATCCGCGACGACCTTGTCAAGCTTGTGCCCAGCCAGCGCTTTCAAGACATCCTCGACTACCACAGCACTGTCGAGCAGGCCGCGCAGACGGCGACCCGCGCAGGTGTCACCACGTTGGTGCTCACTCACTATGTGCCAGCTATCGCCCCTGGCGCCGAAGACGAATGGCGTGCGCTTGCCGCTGCTCATTTCGCAGGCAACATCGTGCTCGGTGACGACCTCACCTCTGTAGAACTCTGATTTTGTAGAACTCTGATTTCAAGGACACATCAATGAAGACACTTCGCACCCCCGACGAACGTTTTGCCGACCTGCCCGACTATGCGTTCGAGCCTCACTACCTCGAGATCAACGATGGCGACGGTGGCACGCTTCGAGTGCATTACATCGACGAGGGTCCGGCCGATGCAGCCCCAGTGTTGTTGATGCACGGCGAGCCTTCGTGGTCGTTTTTGTATCGCCACATGATTCCCATGTTGGTGGCCGCTGGTCACCGAGTAGTGGCTCCAGACCTCGTGGGTTTTGGACGCTCCGACAAGCCAACTGAGGTCACCGACTACAGCTATGCGCGTCACGTGGCATGGATGGCCGATGCGCTGTTTGGTCATCTCGACCTCACCGACATCACCTACTTCGGACAAGACTGGGGCGGCATGATTGGCTTGCGTCTCGTGGCCGAACACACAGATCGCTTTGCTCGGGTGGTCATTGGCAACACGGCGTTGGCTACCGGCGAGGGCAAGATCAACAAGGCGTTCTTGGAGTGGCAGCAGTTCGCCAAGGAGTCGCCCGTGTTCCCCATCGGCAAGATCTGTGGCGGCGGGTGCGCGCTGCCATTGAGCCCCGAGGTCACTGCCGGTTACGACGCTCCGTTTCCCGACGACACGTATAAGGCCGGCGCTCGAATCTTCCCGTCGTTCGTGCCTACGAGTCCAGATGACCCATCGCACGATGCAAACGTCGCTGCGTGGGCGGCGCTCGAGAAGTTCGATCGTCCGTTTCTGTGCGCCTTCAGCGACTCAGATCCGATGACCAAGGGCGGCGCGGAAACCTTCTTGCGTAACGTGCCGGGAGCCGCGGGCCAGGCACACACCACTATTGTCGGTGCCGGGCACTTTTTGCAGGAAGACAAAGGCCCAGAAGTGGCTCAAGTCATCATCGACTTGATTGCCCGTAGCTAACCGCTCGCTTTACTACCCGCACCGTTTGAAGGACACCATCACATGGCAACGCTCCGTCGCGAGATTCGCATCCATGCCCCCGCGAGCGAGGTGTGGAAGGTAGTCGGTCGACCCGAGATTCTGCATCTCTGGTTTCCCGGTCTCGCAAACTGCACGGTCAATGGCAACGTGCGCATCATCATGCTCGGTTCGGGCATGCCGTTGCCCGAAGAGATCATCACCAACGACTCGTTGCAGCGGCGTTTTCAGTACCGAATCACGGTGCCAATTTTTAAGTTTCATCTGGCCACCGTCGATGTCATCGACCTGTTCGATGACACTTGCTTGGTCGTGTATTCAACCGATGCTGACCCTGGCGTGATGGCGTTGGTCATTGGTGGCGCCACAACGGGTGCGCTCGAAGAACTTCGTAAACAATTCGAATCCGGTGTCGGCCCTGCGCTCGATGCCGTCGGCATCAACAACAACAGCAGCGTCGCTGTAGGAGGAACGGTCTGATGGGCCGCAAGATCTTGTTCGTAACCACCGACCAGCAGCGTTATGACACGCTCGGCTGCAACGGTGGCAACATCGCGCGCACCCCTGTGGTCGATGCGCTTGCCGCCAGTGGCGTTCGCTACGAACGTGCCGTGCCGCAGTCGGTGGTGTGTATGCCATCGCGCAGCACCATGCTCACCGGTCAGTACCCCACCACCCATGGCGTGTGGATGAACGGCGTGCCGTTGCCTGTCGATGCTCCTTCGGTTGCTGCGTTGCTCTATCGCGCTGGTTACCGCACAGCGTTGGTGGGCAAGCCTCACTTCGAACCCTTCCTCGATCCGTTCGGCAAGTTCACCGAAAACGTATTGGCGGTTCAGGGCAGAGAGACCGCCGAGAATCAGCCTTGGTTCGACGGTTCCACCGGGCCGCACCGCGGCTTCGAGCATCTTGAGTTCTCTACCCATGGCGGCGCCGGCAATTTGCATTACGCGCGTTGGCTCTCGGAGAACCACCCTGAAGCAGTCGGCATGTTCTACCAAGTGCTCGATGCCACCCTCGAGGTGAACGCTGCTGGCGGCGGCGAGAACGGCGCACCGCAAGTACACGTCAATGAGATGCCGAAGGAGTGGTACCACACCGATTGGGTGGCCGAGCGCACGATCTCGTGGCTCGATTCGTTGCAGGCCGACGACGACTGGTTCTGCTGGATGAGCTTCCCCGATCCGCACCACCCCTGGGATCCACCCAAGGACGAGGTCGGTCGCATCAACTGGCGCGACATCGATTTGCCGGCCGGCTACCCAACTACTGCCGCCGAGCGCGAGCGCATTCTCGATGCCAAGCCACGCCACTGGCGAAAGTGGTACGACGGCGAACTGGTGTCGAACTACGAAGCGCCCAAGCATTGGGTGCCAGCAACGCTGACCCCCGATCAGTTGCGCGAAGTCACTGCGCTCAACGCGGTCGAATGCGAACTCATCGACGAAGCACTCGGGCGGGTGATGGCAGCAATTGCTGCTCGCGGCTGGGGCGACGATGTCGACGTGATTTTCACCACCGACCATGCAGAGTTGGGCGGCGACTTCGGTCTGATGTTCAAGGGCCCGTATCACGTTGATGGCCTGATGCGTCTGCCGCTCATCTGGCGTCCGGCGCCCTCGGCTGGTTTGGACCCTGCAGTGGTTTCGCGCCCTGTGGGCTTGGTCGACCTGGCCCCCACCTTTTGCACCATCGCTGGCCTCTCGCCGGCCGATTGGATGCAGGGTAAGCCGTTGCCCGTGCACGATGCCGACGCCGATGCGCGCGGTATCGACAAGGCGCTGACCGAGTGGGACAGCGAACTGTTCGGCGTTGCGGTGTACTTGCGCACCATCACCCGCGATGGTTGGGTGTGCACGGCGTACAAGCCTGGTTTCGTTCATGACGGAACCGAAGGCGAGTTGTACAACTTGGCCAACGATCCGCTGCAGCAAGTGAACCTGTGGGAAGACCCCGCCTACTCGTCGACGCGCAGCGATCTCGTTGCCGACCTTTGGGACAGCCAACCCGAGCCGCATTCGCCACGAATGCCGTTGATCGCTCCCGTATGAGTGGTTATTGGCCCAGTCGATGGCCCGGCGAAGATGCCGGTGCCAGTCGGCTGCAGGCCCCATGGCCTGTGGCCGGTTCTCCTGCTGGGCTCGGCATCAAGCCCGGCCAACAGTTCGAGGTCGTGTCACGCGAGGCCATGGCCACCACCATGGTGGTGTTGCGTGACCCAGGTGAGGCCTATGTGCTGCACCACACGATGGGAATGGACACCATTTCGTGGGTCGAGCAGATTGATCCCGAGACGCTCGAACCGCTGCGCCGATCGGTCGACCTTGCGGCCGGCCCAATGTGGCCGGGGGGTATGGCTGTGCATGCCAACGGTTCGCTGTATGTGGTGTTCGGCCGCTACGCACATCGCCTCGCGCCCGATACGTCGGTGATCGCAAGTCGTGAGTTACCGCGCAATCGTCCCTACAACAGTTTCGTGATCCTGCCCGACGGTCACATCGCTACCAAAGATTTCGCAGGCGAGCGTCCGTTGCGAGATCCCAATGTCGAGAACCCGCCGAACTCCGAGTTGGTCATCCTCGAGCCCAACGGCCTCGAGATCGTGGCGCGGCTCACACTGCCCGAAGCATCGATTGCGCGCATATCGGCCGACGGCAACGACATCTACATCGTTGGCGAAGAAAGCCTGATGCGTGTTCGTTGGGACGGCACGCTCACGCTCGATACCGCGTTCGATGGTCGCTACCGCACCATGCCAGGTCAGACCTACGGCTGGGACCCGGTTCTCACCGGTGGCGCCGCGTGGTTTCTTGATAACGGCGACGGCGGCACGAATTACGTAGGCACGTTGCGCGGCGGCGGAGTCTCTGAGGCGCCGTTGCACTTGGTGCGCGTTGATCTTGCCGAAGGCGCCGTTTCGCTCACCGAAATTTGTGGCTTACCAATGGGCCTTGTCGTGAACCCACCAGTTATCGACCCGCAGCGTCGCATTGCTGTGGGGTACGACAGCAGCAACGGCGTTCTCGCTGCTTTCTCGTTCGACGAAGCGGGCAACACCACTCCGCTGTGGAGCCGTGAGCAGAACCACGCGTGCCATCCGTTGCTTTTTGCCGAGACCGGCGAGTTGTTCACCAACGATCACGATGCCACGCGTTTCATGGATCAATTCGTCATTCTCGACATCACCACCGGCGCAGAAAAGCTGCGCGCCGATTCGGGAAGCCCCGCCCAGTCGGTGTTGTTTCCGGCCGCCGGTTTTGGCCGCGACATCTACCTGAGCAGCTTCACCACGCTGAGCCGGCTGTCTCTGATCGATTGAGGCTTGGCGCAAGCGAAAGCACTGCCCGCTCATGTGATCTCGCTTCCATCGGGTCTGTGGGTGTGCCAGTAGCCATTGCTGTCGCGGTGCGTTGAGTAGCCGCGCGATTTCCAGCGGTTGTGTCGTGAACACAGCGGTGCTGCATTGGCGATGTTGGTGGCACCGTTGTGTTGCCACTCGTGAAGGTGATCGGCCTGACATCGCCCGGATGGCTGATCGCATCCGGGCCAGATACATCGAGCCGAAGTCATCAGCACCGCTTGTCGTTGGTTGCCGGTGAACAACCGACGTTTTCGACCGAGGTCGATGATGACCCCGGCTGAATCGACTACAACACGACGGATGTGGCCGATCAGTGCTGCGGCCAAGATGTCGTTGGGTACTAACAACGTGCCGTTGGTGGTTTCGCTTCGCGACCACAGCGGATCTGAAGCCGCACGGGATGGCGATGCTGCCTGCCCAGCCACTGCCTGGCCAACCGCAGCCTCAAGGGTCTCAAGCGTGACGACGATGTTCACCACTGGCTCGGGTGCCTGAGCAGCGGGCGGGGTTGATGCGGCCGCAAGAAAGATGTGGTGAAACGCATCGAACCGGCGCTGCGCGTGAGTGCGGGGCATCAACGCGGCGCACGCGGCATCGCCATGAGCGGCCACGGTGTCGGCCCAGTCAGACACGAACTCGGCATCGACAAAGCGCTGAAAGATCTCAGAGATGAGCACTCCCTGTGCCGAAGCACCGTGGGCGCGTACATCGACCCCGCCATCGCTGAGCCCAATGTTGGCGGTGCGATCTCGGTGCGTGGCTTCTTCATCGCGAAAGGCGCCGTCGGCATCGGCGAGCATTTCCCAACGGCGCACGACCAGGTTGAACTCGTCGAACGAGAGATGCTGCGCGTGCTCGATGAGCAGGTCGATCACGTGCAGCAATTGGCCGCCGCATCGCGGGTTTGCGAATGCCCGAGCCAACGCATGCAACTGGGCCACACCCACGAGGCCGTCATGAGCAGCGGCCGCAACAGTTGGCGAAGCAAACATGAGGCGCCCAAGTCGCAGGTGCACCGATGCTTCATTGGTAGACCACCGTGCGCCAGCTCGGCACCAACTGGCGACGCTTGCATGACCATCGGCTGCGTAGGTGGCTCGGCGGTGGGCTTCGGCCACAAGCTCGGCCAAGCGGGCCTCAACACGGCGACGCTCGCGATCGAGCGAAGCGAACAACGACCCCAAATCGAGTTCGGCCTCTACGATCACATCGAACATATGTACGACCATACAACCGGGGTATGACATCGTTTGCGGGACCCCCCGACCACGTACTCTGTGCCGGTGACCGATGTTCGTGGTGCCGAGATTTCGATCAATCAACTGCAAGCCAGCGAGCACGACGAAGCACTTGCCGTGCTCGCCCGAGCGTTCTGGCCAGATCCGGTCTTTGGGTTCTTTGCCAAGACTCGGGTGCAAGAGCATCAAATGCTGCCTGGCGCGTTCGGCGCATTCGTGGCTGATGCCGCGCCGTTCGACAAGTGTTGGGCCGCCCGCGCTGGTGACCGCGTTGTCGGCGCAGCCATTTGGGTGCCACCGGGCGAAATGCCACGCACCAAGTCACGCGAGGCAATGCTGCAGTTACGCGTCGCTCGCCTGTTGATCAACGGCCGCAACCGCAGGCGCGGCATCAACCTGCTCGCCGCGGTCGACAAGGTTCATCCGCATGAGCCGCATTGGTATCTCGCCTTGCTCGGCACCGATCCGTTGGTGCAGGGCCGTGGCGCCGGTGGTCGGCTTCTTCAGCCAGTGCTCAACATCGCTGACAACGACGGCGTGCTCACGTATCTCGAAACTCAAAAGCCAGAGAACATCGCTTTCTACTCGAGGCACGGCTTTACGGTGGCCGACGAAATCAGCAGCGAGGGATCGCCAACGGTGTGGACTATGCGCCGCGAGCCTCGCTGATCAGCTGACTCACCAACTCGACCCAGCGGTCCCACAGTTGTGGCGGGTAGTCGTGACCCATGCCTTCAATGAGTTCGAATCGGGCGTTGGGCATAATCTCGGCCGTACGACGTCCGCCGCTTGCATCGATCAGCGTGTCTCGATCGCCGTGCATCACCAGCGTTGGGATCTGTACTGAGCGCAGCGCTTCAGCGCGTGGACCCGAAGCGCGCACGGCCATGAACTGGCGAGCCGTTCCTGCCGGATGAAAGCAACGATCGAACGAACGCTCGGCGTCGGCACGCCAGCGCGACTCGTCGGCGAATTCGGGGCTGCCCCACTCGCGCAAACTGGCGAATGTGTTGGCCACGAACGATTCGCGATCAACGGCAGGCGGCGCGGTGAGCAAGCTGTACGCACTTGGCGCAGGCTGCCCATATTCGGGCTCGCCGGTGGTGGACATCACCGAAGTCATGGTGATCACCCGATGCGGATGGTTGATCGCGATGGTCTGAACAATCATCCCGCCCATCGAGAGACCAAGAAGGTGCGCACGCTCGATGCCTGCTGTGTCGAGCACGGCGATGGCATCGTTGGCCATATCAGACAGCAGGTATGCGTTGCCCTTGTCGCCCACCGGAGCCTCTGCGAACTTGCTCGACAGACCAACATCGCGATTGTCGAAGCGGATGACATGCAGCCCGGTTGCAGCGAATCGGTTGCACCAGTCGTCCTGAAAGTTGATGCATTGGCCGCCCAAACCATTCACGAGAAGCAGCGTCGGATGCGCCGCGTCGCCGAATGTCTCGTAGTAGATGGCACAGGCTCCGTTGTGGGCAAAAGTCATGCCGGTGACCGTACTCGCGCTGGTACCGTTGGCCGTTCTTGAGCAACCATCCGTTTCGTCCGCTTCGACACCGATCGGTGTTGCTCATCTGGGGCGCGGGGGTCATCTCCGACGCAGGCACATGGATCCAGCTCGTGGTGGTTGGCTCGCTTGTCGCGTCGAACACGGGTAGCGCGCTACAAACCGGTCTCATTGCGTTAGCCACGTTTATGCCTCAGGGAATTGCGGCGCCATTGGGCGGCGTGTTGGCCGATCGCTTCGATCGTAGCCGGGTGTTCGTAGGCGGCATTTTGGGCCAGGCGTTCTTCACGATGCTGCTTGCTGTGCTGCTCGGAGTCGGCGTCCGCAGCCCCATTGCATTGGCAGCGCTGATCATGTGCGCGAGCGCGATGGGCTCTCTTGGTGCTCCCGCATACGCGGCGATTCTTCCCGACCTTGTACCTCCCGAAGAACTGATGGCGATGTCCTCGCTCGGCATCTACTCATGGAACGCTGGTCGCATTGTGGGCCCGCTGCTCGGAACGGTGCTTGCCCGCACCGCGGGTCCCTCGTGGACCGTCGCTATCAACGCAGCTACTTTCGCTGGCATGGCCGTTGCGGTTCTTTCATTGCGTCGCAAGTTCATTCCGCACGATGTCGAACCAGCAACGATTCGGGTTCGTCTTGTTGAGGGATGGATGACAGTGCGTCGGGTTCGGTCATGTGCATTTGGCATCGCTGCCGTCACGGTGATGAATCTGTTTGTCGGGCCCTTCATGGGCCTCATCCCCGCATACATCCACGGCACCTTTCACGGCGGAGTCGGACTCGTGGGTACGTTCAGTTCGTTGCAGGGAATCGGTGCCATCCTCGGCACGCTGATCGTTACTGCATTGAGCCAGCGCTTTGGTCGGGCACGAATCATGCGTGTGGTTGCCGCTGGGCTGGTGCTGTCTTATGTGTCCTATGCACTCGCTCCGAACGCGCCGTGGGCGGCCGTGAGCGTGATGGGCCTCGGCGCCGGGGTCTCCAGCATGTTCACCACGATGATGTACATCGTGCAGCGCGATTCGCCGCCTGCCCAGCGTGGGCGAGTGATGTCGATTCTGCAGGCGCTGGTTGGGTTTAGCTATGGCCTCGGCATTTTGTGGCTCGGCATCGTGGGCGATGCAACGAGTTTGCGTGTTGCGTTTTTGATTGCAGCGAGCCTCGCTGCCGTTTCGACTGTGCTGCTTGTGCGGCGCTTGCCGGATTGGCGTCACTCGATCGATCACGGTGCCGCTGTGTTACAGCAATCCAGCGTGGCGTAGGGCCCGTTACAGCGCACCATTTCAACGAACTAGGGTTTCGTCGTTGCAAAACCTAGGAGGAAAATGCGTATCAACACGAAACTTGTAGCGCTCGGCATGGCCGCGGCGCTCGTCATGGCTGCATGTGGCAGCGACACGAAGAGCCCACCAGCCACCACCCCAGGCGGCTCCACCCCCGCTAGTCCGGTAGACACCACGGTAGGTAAGGCTGGCGGCACATTTGTGTTCGGCACATCTGCAGATCCAGTGGTGCTCGACGGCGCATACGTCAGCGATGGCGAATCCTTGCGCGTTATCGACCAGATCTTTGAAACCCTTGTCACCACCAAGGCTGGCGGCACCGACATCGAGCCATTGCTCGCTGAGAAGTGGTCGTCGAGCGCCGATGGTTTGGCGTGGACATTCAACCTTCGCCAAGGCGTGAAGTTCCAAGATGGCACCGACTTCAATGCCACGGCTGTCTGCTTCAACTTCGACCGTTGGTACAACTTCGCTGGTGTCGCTCAGAGCGCCTCGGTGTCGTACTACTGGAGCACTGTGTTCGGCGGCTTCAGCGATGCCGCGACGCCAAGCTTGTACAAGGGCTGCGAAGCCACCGACGACAACACGGCCGTCATCACCTTGACCAGCGCATCGGCGGCGTTTCTCAGCGGACTCGCTGTGTCGGCGTTCGTAATTGCCAGCCCCGACGCCCTGACCAAATACGAAGCCGACAAGGTTGGTGGCACCGAAGATGCGCCGAGCTTCGATGGCACGTTCGGCACCGAGCACCCAGTGGGAACCGGCCCATTCTCGTTCGAGAGCTGGACCCCTGGTGACAAGCTCACCATCGTGCGCAACGACACCTACTGGGGCGACAAGGCTCTGCTCGACAAGGTCATCTTCAAGCCAATCGCTGATGGCCCTGCACGTCGCACAGCCCTTGAGACCGGCGAGATTCAGGGCTACGACCTTGTTGACCCAGCCGACACTCAGGCGCTCACCGACGCTGGCTTCCAGTTGCTGCTTCGCCCAGCGTTCAACGTTGGCTACGTGGGCTTTAACCAGGCCAAGCCACCGCTCGACAACGCGAAGATCCGCGAAGCGATTGCCCACGCACTCAACCGCGAAGCACTCGTGACCGCCAAGTACCCCGAGGGTTCGCAAGTGGCCACTCAGTTCCAGCCGCCGCTCGTGTTTGGTTGGTCCGATCAGGTGCCGCAGTACGCATATGACCCAGCGAAGGCCAAGGCCCTCATTGCCGAAAGCGGCGTCACCGACTTGAACCTCGAGTTCTACTACCCGAGCGATGTCAGCCGCCCATACATGCCGGACCCAACCGCCAACTTCGAGGCCTTCAAGGCCGATCTCGAGGCTGTTGGTTTCACGGTCACGCCAAAGACCGCGCCGTGGCGTTCGGGCTACCTCGACGATGTCGATGCAGGCAACGCTCAGATGTACCTGCTCGGCTGGACCGGCGACTATGGCGATCCCGACAACTTCGTCGGCACCTTTTTCCGCACGAAGCAGCCTTCATGGGGCTTCGACAATCAGGAAATCTTCGATGCCCTCACCAAGGCTCGCGACACAGCCGATGGGGCCGCTCGCACGAAGCTCTACGAAGAAGCCAACGTGTTGATCATGAAGTTCCTGCCAGGCGTGCCATACGTGCACACCCAGCCGGCACTGGCATTTGCCAAGGGTGTCACTGGCTACGTTCCGAGCCCGGTGTCGCTCGAGAGCTTCGCCACAGTTTCACTTGGATAATTCCGAATTGCTGATTGAGGCGGCGGGTCTACGGACCCGCCGCCTCGTCGCGTTCCGACGAGGGTGCGCAGGCGCATGATTCGCTTTGTGGTTCGTCGGTTGTTGTTGCTCATTCCGATTTTGTTCGGCTTGAGCATCTTGTTATTCATCTGGGTTCGCGCGTTGCCCGGTGGCCCGGCCACTGCGTTGTTGGGTGAACGTGCCACTCCCGAACGCATCGCGCAGATCAACAAGGCATATGGCTTCGACAGGCCAATGATCACGCAGTACCTCACCTACATGAAGCGCGTCGTGCGCTTCGATTTCGGCCAGTCGATCACGTTGCGCAAAGACGTGACGGCCGAACTGGTGCGCCGCTTTCCCGCGACTATCGAGCTGAGCATGGCAGCGATGCTGTTCGCCGTTGGTGTGGGCATTCCGTTGGGCTTCATGGCCGCTAAACGCGAGCGCACATGGTTCGACTACGGAGCCGTTACGGCATCGCTCATCGGCGTTTCAATTCCTGTTTTCTTTCTCGGCCAGATTCTCAAGTGGGTGTTTGCCCTCAAGCTGAACTGGCTACCGACCATTGGTCGTCTTGCCCCCACGCGCGAGCTTGTACATCACACCAACTTCAATGTGCTCGACAGCTTGCTCGCGCTCGACGGAGGTGCATTGTGGGATTCCATCGAGCACCTCATCTTGCCCGGTATCGCGCTCGGCACAATTCCGTTGGCGATCATTGCGCGCATTACGCGCGCGTCGGTGCTCGAAGTCCTCAACGACGATTATGTGCGCACCGCGCGAGCCAAGGGTTTGCGCACTTCCACGGTGAACCGCGTGCATGTACTGCGCAACTCGATGCTGCCAATCGTTACGGTTATCGGTCTGCAAACTGGTCTGTTGCTGTCGGGCGCAGTGCTTACTGAAACCGTGTTTGCATGGGGTGGCATGGGTCAGCTCATTGCTGGCGCCGTACTCGATAAGGACTACCCAGTGATTCAGGGTGGCGTGATGTTCCTGGCGATTGTGTTCGTACTCGTCAACCTTGTTGTCGACGTGTTGTATGCGTTCATCGACCCTCGGATCCGTGTGTCATGAGCGTGCTTACGCGTCGTCAGCGCGCCGAACAACTCAATGATCCCGATGTCGCGAACAGCCTCACGCGTGAGGCATGGCGACGCATCCGCCAGAACCCACTTGCGATAGTGGGTGGAACCATCATCGTGTTCTTCGTGCTCATCGCAGTCTTTGCTCCGATGCTTGCGCCGTTCAACCCGCGCAGCAATGCATGGTTCGATCAGATCAGGCCCACGTCGATCCCTGGCCCATCACGCGACCATTGGTTCGGACTCGACGAAGGCGGGCGCGACGAACTGTCACGGCTCATCTTTGGCGCACGCGCCTCGCTGATGATTGGCGTGTTGTCGCTCGGCATCGGTGCCGTTGCTGGAGCGTTCTTTGGTCTCGTCGCCGGTGCCTTTGGCGGATGGGTCGATTCGCTGATCATGCGCCTCACCGACATCTTGCTGGCTGTGCCCAGCTTGCTCTTGGCGCTCAGCGTGGCCGCCGTCATCGGGCAGAGCCAGACAGCCATCGTGGTCGCTGTGGCCGTGCCCAACGTTCCATTGTTTGCGCGGATGTTGCGCAGTTCAATGTTGGGCGAACGCCAAAAGGATTACGTGACCTCGGCAACTTCGGTTGGTGTGCGACGACGGTCGCTCGTGATGCGTCATGTGGTGCCGAACTCATTGGCACCAATGTTGGTGCAGGCGTCGCTGGCGCTGTCTACAGCGATCATCGACGCCGCCGCGTTGTCGTTCCTCGGGCTTGGCTCAGCCGATCCAGGCGTGCCCGAGTGGGGTCGCATGTTGGCCAACACCACACGCCTGCTCAACGTGGCGCCGCACCTCGCCCTCTTCCCCGGCGTGGCAATTCTGATCACCGCACTTGGCTTCAATCTGTTCGGCGAGGCCGTTCGCGAAGCACTCGACCCGAAGCTGAGAAGGTGATTCGCGTGTCTGAACCATTGCTTGTTGTCGACGATCTTCACGTCACGTTCCAGATTCGCGGCGGTCGCGCCTTGCGCGCGGTCGACGGTGTCAGCTTCGCCGTGCGCGCCGGTGAGACTGTTGGCATTGTTGGCGAGTCGGGCAGCGGCAAGAGCGTTACGGCTCTGGCGATTCTGGGTCTGTTGCCCAGCCGCGGCGTGACCACCAGCGGCAGTATTTTGCTCAACGGTCAACAGCTGCTCGGCGCATCTGAGCACGACATGCAAGACGTACGCGGACGCCGCGCCGCCATGGTGTTTCAGGACCCGATGACATCACTGAACCCGGTGCTCACTGTCGGTCGTCAGCTCACCGAGACCATCACTCGTCACCTCGGCGTCAAACGAGAAGCGGCGCGCGATCGTGCAGCCGAACTGCTCGACCGCGTGGGCATCCCCGAGCCGCGTCAGCGCTTGAAGAACTATCCGCATCAGCTTTCGGGTGGCATGCGCCAGCGCGTGATGATTGCGATTGCGCTCGCATCTGACCCGGCGCTCATCATCGCCGACGAACCAACCACCGCGCTCGACGTAACGATTCAAGCGCAAGTGCTTGAGCTACTGCGCGAGGTCGTTCGCGAGTCGAACACGGCGCTCGTGATGATCACGCATGACCTTGGTGTGATCGCCGGAATCTGCGAGAGCGTCAACGTGATGTACAGCGGTCGCATTGTCGAGTCGAACGAACGTCATCACCTGTTTGCGAGCCCGCGTCACCACTACACCCGTGGCCTGCTCGCTTCGGTTCCGCGTCTCGATGGAGCGCAAGGCCGGCTCGTGCCCATTCCCGGTTCGCCCAGCGATGTCATTGCGTGGTCCGATGGTTGTGCGTTCGCTCCGCGGTGTCCAGCAGCCAGCGATGCCTGCCGCGGTCAGGCGCCCGAGCTCGTCATTTCGCCCGAGGGTGGCACGCTTCGTTGCGTGCAACCGGCACCCCTGGGCATGCCGGTGTGGAGTGGTCGCTGATGCTTCAGGTACGCAATTTGCAGGTGCACTTCCCGATCAAGAAGGGACTCGTTTTCGATAGGACCATCGGTGCTGTGCGCGCCGTCGACGGAGTCGATCTCACGATCCCGCGTAGCACCACGCTGGGGCTGGTCGGCGAGAGTGGTTGCGGCAAGAGCACGGTGGGGAAAGCCATCCTGCGGCTCGTGCCGCTCACGGCCGGCACGGTCACCTTCGACAATCTCGAGCTCTCGGCGCTGCAGAACGAAGAAATGCGCAAGGCACGCCGCCATGTGCAGATGATCTTTCAAGATCCATACGCGAGCTTGAACCCGCGCCAAAACGTAGAGAGCATCATCACCGAACCAATCCGCACCCACCAGTTGCGCACCGGTGCTGCCGTGCATCAACGCGTGAACGAGCTGCTTGATTCGGTTGGTCTTCCGCGTGGTGCAGCGGGCCGTTATCCGCACGAGTTCTCTGGTGGGCAGCGCCAGCGCATCGGTATCGCGCGTGCCCTCGCTGCCGAACCCGATCTCATCATCGCCGACGAGCCCGTAAGCGCGCTCGACGTGAGCATTCAGGCCCAGGTGATCAACCTGCTCGCCGACCTGCAAGAACAGCTCGGGCTCACGTATCTGCTGATCTCGCACGACCTTGCAGTGGTGCGCCATATTTCAGACACCGTTGCGGTGATGTATCTCGGCGCAGTCGTCGAGACAGCGCCGGCCGAGGCGCTGTATACGAACCCGCGCCACCCGTACACGCTTGCGCTGCTGTCGGCTGTTCCCGTGCCCGACCCAGTTGTCGAAGACTCTCGTCACCGCATGGTCTTGCAGGGCGATCTGCCCTCGCCATCCAACCCACCATCTGGCTGTCGTTTCCACACTCGTTGTGTCTATGCGCAGAACCGATGTGAGCAAGATCGCCCGGTGCTGCGCGAGCTTGCGCCAGGCCATCAGGTGGCGTGCCATTTCGCCGAAGAGATAGCTGTGTCGATATCTGCCACACGCGATGGAGATGTCGTACTGTGACCCTCATGGAGACCCTGTCGTTTACGTGCCCGCGTTGTGCCGCCGAAGCCACGGCGCGTTTCTACGGCCCATGCGACGCGTGTCGAGATCAGCTTCGGGCAACGTTGCGCGGTGAAGCGCGCGAGATCGAGCTTGCTGAATACGAGCCGAAGATGAACGTGACCCCCAACGCGGTGGCCCTCAAAGACGACTGAGAAATCCCCGAGGTCAGGCCTCGGCTGGAGCGTCGGGCACACCGGCGCCCGGACGGAACGTGGTTTCCCGCGCGGGCTTCTTCGACATTTGCGCAATGGTGGTGGCCATCGCCTGTGAAGCACCTTCGTGAGCCATGATCTTTTGCATCACGGCAGCACCCGCGCTGGCCATCAATTCGGCCTTGTGGTCGTGCACGAAGTCGGCGGACTCTTGCATGAGGCGCACCGAACCGTTGAACGCTGGCACCACGTAACGCGATACGAGTTCCCACGAACGCATGCTTGCCTCACGGTTGGCCCAATCGTTGGCGAAGCCGAGCACCACGCCGAAGCCGCCGGTGATCTCCTGCAGATGCTTGATTGCGGCGATGAGATCGTCGGGTGTGCCGATGACTGCAGCGCCCGCGCCGGCAGCGCCGCCACCGGTGATTTCTTCGAGCAGCTTCCACTTGTCTTCAACGTGGAAGGCGCCCGGGCGCCCGAGCACGTGCACGTTGTATTCGTTGTGCCAACGCTGCAGGCCATCGACCGCTTCGTTGCGAGCCTGCTCGCGTGACTCGGCGATGTGCCACGCCATCATCACGCGCCAGTTCTTACGGTCGATGGTTTGTCCATGGATGGCGGCCGACTCCTGCGCAAAGCCCCACTGCGTTGGCAGTGCAGCAATGCCGGCGGTTGAGTTGGAAGCAATAGACAGTGCGCCGATGCCATATTTGCCGGCCAACTGCATGCCGCTTGGCGAGATCGATGAGGCCGTAACCATTGGCATGTTTTCTTGGATGGGCAAGATCTGTAGCGCAGCGTCGCGCAGGGTGAACCATTCGCTCTCGTAGCTGAACCGCTCTTCGCCGCGCAGTAAACGAGTGATTACGCCGAGTGCTTCGTCTTGACGGTCGCGCTGCACCAGCGAATCGATGCCGAGCGTGCGAGCGTCGGATGGTAACGCGCCTGGGCCGCTGCCAAACATCGCGCGACCCTGAGTCATGTGGTCAAGCTGCACCATGCGCTGCGCCACATTGAAGGGGTGGTGGTACGGCAGTGAAATAACGCCGGTGCCGAGGCGGATGTTGTGAGTGCGCTGACCTGCTGCAGCCAAGAACATTTCGGGTGACGCGATCATTTCCCA
>CAMASN010000001.1 GCA_945861025.1 Ferrithrix thermotolerans DSM 19514 | reverse complement strand
CAAACGTGTTGCGTGCCGGTGGTCTCGATCCCGAAGAGTGGAGCGGGTTCGCATTCGGATTCGGCATAGATCGGATGGCTCGCGAGCGCCACGGCATCGACGACATCCGCGATATGTACAGCAACGACATCCGTTTCATCGAGCAGTTCTGAGGCCGACATGAGGATTGTTCTTTCTTGGCTAAACGACCTCGTAGCTGTTGGCGATAATGCCCCTGCGCTTGCAGCGGCGTTGACCCAACTCGGCATGCAGGTCGAACACATTACGCACGTTGGCTCAACCGTTGACGGCGTCATCACAGCGCGCGTGCTGCGCACCGAGCGTCATCCTGATGCTGCCAAGGTGCACCGCGTTTGGGTCGATACGGGCGACGGTGTCGAGCGCCACGTGTGGTGCGGCGCATTCAACATGCAGGACGACGACATCATTGCGCTCGCCACGCCCGGCACCACTATGCCCGATGGTCGGGTCATCGAACCCCGTCCCATTCTCAGTATCGAGTCACAAGGCATGCTGTGCTCGGCTCACGAGCTCGGTCTCGGCGACGACCACAGCGGCATTTTGATCATGTCGCCGGGTACGCCGTTGGGGCTGCCGTATGGCGAGGCACTTGGTCTGCAAAGCGAAGTTGTGTTCGACATCGACCTCACCCGTAACCGTCCCGATTGTTGGGGCCACCTTGGTGTTGCCCGAGACATCGGGGCGCGCCTCGCTTTACCTGCGCCCCGGTTAGCTCAACCGCTCTCGCCTGCAGGCGTTGAGCGCACAGCCACTGTCGACCTTGTCGATGGCGAACGCTGTCCTCGATTCACCACGCTGGTGCTCTCCGGAATTCAGGTGGGGTCATCGCCCGAGTGGATGGGCCGACGATTGAGTGCCGCCGGCATGCGACCCATCAACAATGTGGTCGACGTGAGCAACTACGTCATGCTTGAGCTCAACCAGCCCAATCATGCATACGACCTCGACACCCTTGGCGGCGGCGGATTCCGCATTCGGCTCGCTCGACCAAATGAGACAATCATCACGCTCGATGGAGTCGAGCGCACGGTGAACACTGACGACCTGTTGATCTGCGATGCCAACGACGCGCCCATCGGTATCGGTGGCGTGATAGGCGGTCTTCATAGCGAGATTTCCGATGCAACCACAACTGTTGCGCTTGAGATTGCCTACTTCGAACAAACTGCCATGACACGCACGATGAATCGCCTCGGCTTGCGCTCCGAAGCGTCGGGTCGTTTCGAGCGTGGTGTCGACACGCACGGGATGGAGATGGCGCAAGCTCGCTTTGTCGAGCTGCTGCGCGAGACCTGCCCCGATCTGGTGGTTCATGCTGGCGCTGTCGATGCGAGACACAGTGCGCTGCCGGCTCAGGTGCGTCCGGTCGAGGTGCGCGTCAGTCAGGTGAACCGCATACTTGGCACCGCGCTCGACGCGGCGCAGATCACTGCGCTCATTTCGCCGATCGGTTTCGATGTCGTTGCAGCCGAAGCCAATGTGCTCACGGTGAACGTGCCGTCGTGGCGTCCCGACAGCAGCGCCGAGATCGACGTTGTCGAAGAAGTGGCTCGTCACTTCGGTTACGACAAGCTCGGCGAACTGGTGCCCAACTCCAGCATGCATGGCCGTCTCAGCGCGTATCAGCAACGCCGCCGTGCGTTGCGGCAGGTGCTGCTTGGTCTTGGTCTCAGCGAAGCCATCACCGACTCGTTCCTGAGCGATGCGGCGCTTCGTGATACTGGCCTTGTCGACGATGCGATCCACATCACGAACCCGCTCATCGCCGACGAAGACGTACTTCGCCCATCCATGCGAGCTGGGCTGCTGAAAGCGGTCGCGTTCAACGAGTCACACCGTCGCTTTGGTCTGTCGTTCTTTGAGATCGGTCATGTGTATCCGCCAGGCGACCGACGCACCGAGCTCCCCCCCGAATACGAAGGCCTCGCCATAGCGATGGCCGGCCGCGATGCGGTCAGCGCGATGTCTGTGTGGCGCGAGCTTGTTGCCTCGATGGGTCTTGGGGCGCGGGTCGATCAGTCTGCCGTTCCACCAGGAATGCACCCCACTCGATCGGCCACGTTGTCGCTTGGTCGCGACGTGGTTGGTGCTGTTGGCGAAATTCACCCGTCGGTGCTCGAAGCATTTGGGGTCGCCGAGCGAGTCGCTTGGCTCGAGCTCGACCTCACCCGTTTGCTTTCAGCCGAACCAAAGATCGCGCAGTGGAAAGCCACGAGCCGGTACCCGTCGAGCGATGTCGATCTCGCATTTGTGGTCGCCGACACGGTGCCGGCCGAAAAACTCGACAAGGCGATTCGTCAAGCGGCCGGTGGTCTCTTGGTCGACCTGTCACTGTTCGATGTGTATCGCGGCGCTGGCGTGGTCGAGGGGTCGCGAAGCCTTGCGTACCGGCTGCGCTTGCAGGCCGCTGATCGCACACTCACCGACTCTGAGGTGGCAGCGGTTCGCGCCAAGATCGTAACCGTAACCGGCAAACTCGGCGCTCAACTGCGCTCGTAGCCGCGGGTTAGTTCCACTCAAGTTGTTCGGGGGCCTCGGCTAGTAATGCCTTTGGCCCGCCCGTTCGACGGAGCACGCGTCGCCACAAATCATTTGGCACGTGCGAGAACAAGTCGCCCTCGGTATAGGGCAATACCAACCAAGCGCCTTCGCTGAGTTCTTCATCGAGCTGGCCGGGGCTCCAACCCGAGTAACCCCGAAACACGCGTAGGTGCTGCAACGATTCGGCTAACTCGTCGGGCAGAGTCGATAGGTCAACGGTGCTGATTCCGTTATCGAGCCGTGTGAATCCTTCGTCGCCAGCAGGAAGCGCAAGGGCAGCAAGCGCAATGAGCGTGTCGTCGCTCACGGGGCCGCCATCGAATACCACTTGTGGCTCGGACAGATGATGCATCCACGGATCAAGACCGCGGACGTGGGTTTCGGTGGTGGGTTTGTTCATGACCAAGCCGAAGGCGCCATCTTTGTTGTGGTGCAAGATGTAGATCACAGTGCGATGAAAGGTGGGCTCGTCGAGCAGAGGAACGGCTACAAGCACGTGCCCCTTTGCGGATGGTGTCGCGAAGGGAGATGAGTCCACTTCAATATTCTGTCGCGTGGGAGCCTGCATTGCGCACTGAATGGCGATTCGGCGAGATGAGATCGTTGCATGATCATGCAGCGCGCTGTATGATCATGCGTCTATGATTCGAGTAGGCATTATTGGCGCGAGCGGTTACACCGGGGCCGAGCTCCTGCGTATCGCTTCGCAGCATCCCGATTACGAGGTCGTCGTCGCTACCGGCGACACACAAGCTGGCATCTTGGCGGCGTCGCTGTATCCCAGCCTCGCTGTCACGTATCCAAACCTCGTCTTTACCGAATTCGACCTTGCGGCGGTCGAGGGCCTCGACCTCGTGTTTCTTGGCCTGCCGCACGAGGCCTCGATGGAGCTTGCTCCGCAGTTGGTCGGACGAGTTGGCTGCGTCGTCGATCTTTCTGCCGCGTACCGTCTCAAAGATGCGTCGCTGTACCCGACGTGGTATGGCTTCGAACACGATCAGCCCGAACTGCTCGCCGAGGCCGTCTACGGTCTTCCCGAGTTGTTCCGCAGCCAGCTCAAAGGTGCCCGATTGATCGCAACTCCGGGTTGCCATGTCACGGCGGCGGGCCTTGCGTTGCAGCCGTTGGTCGATCAGGGAATCATCAACACCACGGGCGTCATCGTCAACAATGCCACTGGCATCTCGGGTGCGGGCCGAGCGCTGAAGCACTCAAGCATGTTTTGCACCGTCGATGAGAACTACGAGGCCTACGGCTTGATCGACCATCGCCACACGCCCGAGATCGAACAAGTTGTCGGAGCCCAGGTGTTGTTCACGCCTCATCTTGCTCCCATGAACCGCGGCATTTTCTCCACGTGCTACGCGCGGCCTGCCGATGGCGTGAAGGTCACCACCGAGTCGTTGCTGGCCACGTTGGCGCGCACGTATGCCAACGAACCATTTGTGGTGGTGCGGCCAACGCCACCAGCCACGAAAGCAACGCTCGGTACCAATGCAGTGCATCTTTCGGCGCGCTACGACGCTCGTACCGGCGCCGTAGTGGTGCTGTGTGCGCTCGACAACCTCGCCAAAGGAGCCAGTGGTGGTGCGGTGCAAGCCGCAAACGTAGCCCTCGGCTTGCCCGAGACTGCTGGTCTCGCAACCGTGGGGTTGTACCCGTGAGCGCCAGCATTGTCACCAGTTCGACCCCGGCTCTCAAGGCCGACGTGCTCCTCGAAGCGCTGCCCTACATTCGCCGTTTCGTCGGGCGCACCGTTGTCGTGAAGTACGGCGGCAACGCGCTCGCCGGGTCGTCCGATGGCGATGCCCTGTCGTTGTTCGCGCAAGACATCGTGCTGATGCACGCGGTCGGGATGAAGCCTGTTGTCGTGCATGGCGGCGGCCCGCAGATCAGCGCCCTGATGACGCGTCTGGGCAAAGTCACGGAGTTTCGCAACGGACTTCGGGTCACCGATGCAGAGACAGTAGATATTGCTCGCATGGTGCTGGTTGGCCAGGTGAATCCGCAGATTGTCGCTGCTATCAACGTGCATGGACCGCTGGCTGTTGGCGTCTCTGGTGCCGACGCCGGGCTCATCGTTGCCGCGCCACGAGACGCAGATCTTGGTTTCGTCGGCGACGTCACGTCGGTGAACCCAAGCATCGTGAACCGATTGCTCAACGAAGATCTCATCCCTGTGATTGCCACTATCGGCAGCGATGCATCTGGGCAGGCGTACAACATCAACGCCGACACGGTGGCGGGTGCCATCGCAGAGGCTCTCGGGGCCGAGAAGCTTGTCTATCTCACCGACATTGATGGGCTGCGCCGCGTCGTTAGCGATGCGGCGTCGCTCATTCGTCAGACCACTCCCGACGAACTCGACGCGCTCATGGCCGACGGCACGATCGCCGGCGGCATGATTCCCAAAGTCGAGAGCTGCGTCAAGGCTGTTCGTAATGGCGTCGGCCGAGCGCACATCCTCGATGGTCGCATCCCGCACGTCTTGCTGCTCGAAGTGTTCACCGATGATGGCATCGGAACGATGGTCCACGGAGGTGGCGAATGAGCGCACATAGTTTCGACGCACAGGGGCAGCACTGCCCGTTCATCCCCGTGTTCGGCGCGCCGCAGGTGATGTTCGAGCGCGGCCTCGGTACCGAGCTGTGGGACACCGATGGCAAGCGTTATCTCGACTTCCTCGGCGGCCTTGCCGTCACGGCGTTGGGTCACTCGAATCCAGTCATCGCCGCTGCGATTTGTGAGCAGGCTTCGACGCTGATGCATGTCTCCAATTTGTTCGCCAACCCGGTGGCCACCGAGGCCGCCCAGATGGTCAATGCGTTGCTACACGAGTGCACCGGCGCCGTCGGGCAGACCTTCTTTTGTAACTCTGGTGCCGAAGCCAACGAGGCCGCGCTCAAGTTGGCGCGCAAGTTCGGCGGCCGCGGTCGCCACGCTGTGGTGTCGGCCTATGGCAGCTTTCATGGCCGCACATTGGCCGCATTGGCCGCTACCGGGCAGCCAGCCAAACACGAACCGTTCTTCCCGATGCCCGATGGTTTTCGCCACGTAGCGTTCGGCGATATCGACGCGCTGCGTGGCGCAATAGATCCAACGGTCGGCGCCGTACTTATCGAGAGCGTGCAAGGTGAAGGCGGCGTCGTTCCAGCGCCTGTCGGCTACCTGCGCGCTATTCGCGATCTCTGCGACGAGCGCGGCATGTTGATGATGATCGACGAAGTGCAGACAGGCTTTGCCCGCACCGGCCGTTGGTTCGGGTTTCAGCATCACGAAGTCGTTCCCGATGTGGTCACCATGGCCAAAGCGATGGGTAATGGCTTTCCTGTCGGTGCGATGTGGGCGCGGGTCGAGGTCGCGTCGGCGTTCCAGCCGGGCGATCACGGCAGCACTTATAGCGGCACGGCCATCGCCACAGCGGCAGTCCGCGCCGTCATCAACGAAATGCGCCGAATCGATGCGCCCGCTCTGTCCGCCTCGAAGGGCGCGTACCTAGCGACGAAGTTGGCGGCGGTTCCTGGAGTAGTCGATGTGCGCGGTCAGGGTCTGTTGCTTGCCGCTGAACTTGGCGCTGGGGTCGACGCGAAAGCGGTGTACACCGAACTGCTCAAGCGCGGCGTCGTCACCAATGCAGTTACGGCTACGGCCATTCGCTTTGCTCCACCAATCACGGTGAGCCACGCAGAGATCGACGAGGTCGTCGCCGTGATGACCGCGGTGCTCGCGTGAACCTTCGTCATCTACTCGAGATCCCCGATCTCACCGCCGCCGAGATTCAGCAGGTACTCACCCTCAGCGAGCGGCCAGTCGCATCCTTTGGCGCGCCGCTCAGCGGCCAAGGCGTTGCGCTCATCTTCGAGAAGCCATCGAATCGCACGCGTCACAGCATGGAGATGGCGGTAGTTCAACTCGGTGGACACCCGGTCTACACCCGTGGTGAAGAAGTTGGTTTTGATACGCGCGAGAGTGTCGAAGACATCACCCGAATCATGCAGGGATACCACGGCGTGTTAGCGGCGAGGGTCTTTCACCACGATGTGGTCCGGCGAATGGCGGCGGTCAGCGCTGTGCCAATCGTCAACATGCTCAGCGATCACAGCCACCCACTGCAAGGGCTAGCCGATGTGCTCACGATGTCCCAAGAGTGGGGCTCGCTTGCCGATCGCACAGTTGCATACGTGGGCGACTTCAACAACGTTGCCCGTTCGCTCTCCGAAGCGTGCGTGATGCTCGGCGCCCACGTGCGCCTGGGTTGCCCCACTGGATTCGACGCACCGCAGGCCGAACTGACTCGCATCGCAGGTTTAGGCAGCGGAACCATCGCCCAATTCGTCGACCCATCGGTCGCCGTGCTCGGCGCCAGTGCGGTGCACACCGACACATGGATCTCGATGGGCCAAGAATCACAAAAAGCCGAGCGGCGTGAAATCTTCTCGGCGTACCAAGTGACAGACACATTGATGGCTGGCGCTGCACCGGGTGCAGTGTTCATGCATTGCCTGCCGGCGTACAGAGGCAACGAGGTCGCTGCGAGCGTCATCGATGGGCCATTGTCGCGAGTGATCCAGCAGGGTCACAATCGAATGCATTCCGCGCGAGGCCTCCTCGCTTTTCTGCTGGGAGCACGTCCATGACCACCAAAGTGCAACGCCAAGATTGTGTGCAGCGGCTGATCGGAAAGTATCTGGTCACCAGTCAGCCTCAGCTGCTCGATCTGTTAGCCGCCGAGGGTATTACCGCGACGCAGGCGACTGTTTCGCGTGATCTCGAAGACATCGGTGCAGTCAAAGTGAGGGTGCAGGGCGGCGACACCGTGTACGCAATCCCCGAATACGAACACGCTCGCATCGCGCCCGAAGATCAACTTCGTCGGGTGATGGGCGAGTGGGTTGCCGAGGTGCGCCACGCCCACCACAACGTGGTGATCCGCACTCCACCCGGATGCGCGCACGTGGTTGCGTCGGCCCTCGATCGGTCGGGCATCAAAGGCGTGCTCGGCACTGTGGCTGGCGACGACACACTGCTCGTCATCGCCGACGAAACAACCACTGGCGCCAAGCTCGCAGCAAAACTGCGTGACCTCGCAGGCGTCGACGCGGTGCGGCCATGAGTCACGCCGAATCCGAAGCACACGGCAAGACTCTGTGGCACGGCCGCTTTGAGGGAGGTCCGGCCGCCGAGTTGATGGCGTTCACCGAGAGCCTTTCGTTCGACCGTCGCCTGTGGCCCGACGACATCGCTGGTTCGCGTGCGCACGTGCGCGGCCTCGCGCATGTTGGGCTCATTACTGGCGCCGAACGCGATGCGGTGCTTGCAGCTCTCGATCAGGTCGCCAACGAGATGCAATCTGGCGCGTTCACGTTCGCCGAGAGCGACGAAGACATTCATACTGCGGTCGAGCGTCGGGTCACCGAACTTGCCGGTCCTGCGGGCGCCAAGCTGCACACCGGCCGCAGCCGTAACGATCAGTCGGCCACCGATGTTCGGCTGTGGGCGAAGCGTGAACTCGTTGTCGTCGCAGAACGCATCGTCGCGTTGCAGCAGGTGTTACTCGACCGTGCCATTGAGGCCAAAGGTGTCTATCTGCCCGGCTATACGCACATGCAGCGCGCCCAGCCGGTGCTTCTTGCCCATCATCTCTTGGCGCATGGATGGGCGCTCACTCGAGACCTCCAGCGCATCAAGGGCACTCTCGGCCGCGTCGACGTGTCGCCGCTCGGCGCTGGCGCTCTGGCGGGGTCGTCACTGCCAATCGATCCGCAGTACACGGCCACCCAACTCGGGTTTGCCGCTGTGTTCGACAATTCGCTCGATGCCGTTGGATCGCGCGACCACATCGCCGAGGTGCTCTTCGACCTGACCTTGGTTGCAATCAACTTGTCGCGCATTGGCGAAGAGTGGGTGCTGTGGACCAGCGAAGAGTTCGGTTTCGCCAGGCTCGACGACGGCTACGCAACCGGATCCTCAATGCTGCCGCAAAAGAAGAACCCCGACATCGCCGAACTCGCGCGCGGCAAGGCCGGTCGAATCATCGGCGACCTCACCGGATTCTTGGCCACGATGAAGGGTCTGCCGCTCAGCTACAACCGCGACTACCAAGAGGACAAAGAGCCGCTATTCGACGCGATGGATCAGGTACGCCTCGGATTGGGTGCCATCACCGGAATGATCGCTACGGCAACGTTCGTACCCGAGCGCATGCAGGCCGCCGCTGATAGCGAGACCGGGTCATCCACAGATCTCGCCGAGTGGTTGGTCGTGCAGGGCGTTCCGTTTCGCGAGGCCCACGCCATCGTGGGTGCGCTCGTGCGCGAGGCGTTGGCGGGCACTGCCAGTTTGCGCGAATTGGTCGCCAATCATCCACGACTCGGCGCTGAACCTGCAGCACTTGTTGGTCCCGGCGTGTCGGTCACTCGGCGCACGTCGCCAGGTGGTGCCGGGCCGGTGCCAGTTGCAGTGCAACTGCAGCACTTCGCCGAAACCTTGGCCGAATGGCAAACGTGGTTGGGTGCGCACGGATCAACCTTCGGCTCCTCGACAACGCTGTCGCCTCAGGTCGGCTGATGTCGTTCGTGCACGAGATCCGTGTTCGCTATGGCGAATGCGACATGCAAAAGGTCGTCTTCAACGCCCACTACATGGCCTATTGCGATGACGCAGTCGACACGTGGTTTCGCTCCGAACTCACCCCCGACAACGCCGGCTTCGAGTCGCTCGGTTTCGACTTTATGCTCAAGTCGGCCACCATCACGTGGCATGCACCGCTGCGCTTCGGCGACACCGCCGATCTGCGCTGCTCAGTAGCCCGATTCGGCAACGCCAGCTTCGACGTCAGCATCACCGGATCGGCCAGCGGTGAGCAGCGGTTCGACGCGACCATCACCTATGTCAGTGTTGCGCCGGGCACTACGACGCCCACCCGTGTGCCTGAACTGGTTCGCGAACGCCTCGGCGGAGTCGATTAGTAGTGCTGTAGCCACTCGATGTCGGTGCCGTGATAGCCCACTTCGGCCAAAACCTCTTCGTGGCCGCCCGGCCAGGTGGTCAGCCGCACGTCGGCTCGCTGTGGCGTGTGCGGCTCCATGCGCAGCCAGAGCAGCGGGCTGTCAGCGGTGGCGAGTTCGCCAGCGGTCTCCAGCGCATCGCGCACCATTGCCCGCGTCGACTGTGGCAGGTATTGCCACACAATCGAATGGAACACCACCGTCGCGACTGCGGTAGTCGGCCCGTTTGCAAGTTCTTGGGCCAGCCAGGCGCCAGCATCGGCTCGAGTAATGGGCAGTGGGGTTCGGGCCGCGATGGCCAGGGCGCGACGCAGCCGATCAACGCGCTCTGCTTGGTCCGGCCACACGAATGAGAGCATGGTGAGCTGACCCTCGGCGTTGGTCGCGTCGATGGGGGAGATGTCGCTGCCGCGTCGCCGAGCAACACGTACGTCGCCCGAAAGATCTGGCGCCGGTGTCCTGAACCACGAATGATCAAATCTCACCTCGCTCGCCGGGCTTCCCAGAGCCGACGAACCAGTGTCATAGAAATACTCGTCCCACCGAGACAGCAATCCAGCGGAGCAGCCGATCTCCAAGAGGTCGAGCGCTCGCTGGTGGCGGCGAGCAACGAGCGCAAACGCTGAGGCCAACACTGCGGAGCGCCCCACTTCGTTGGTCTGCACATTGCGCTGCAGCCCAGCGAGAAACTCGCTGCGATGAGTCTGAGCCAAATGCAAGAAGTCAGTGGATATGTCCTCGCCGTTCCATGTTCCGTCGCAGGAGCCGTACCACCGAGCGAGATTGGGTGCCGCTCCGGCAAGCGCCAGACGATGCGCTGTAGCGAGGTACCGTAAAGGAACCGCATCGTGCACTGGCGTGGTGCTGACGCCTTCGAGCAACTCCGCCGTCACGCCACCGCTCCGATAATCGTCGATCAACCCAGCAAGCAAGGATCCATACAGCGCCGAACCAGCATTCGTGCACGAGAACGCTTGTGCCTCGAGCGACTCAAGCACGGTGAAGGTCGTGGCCTTCACGCGTCGAGGGCAACATCAACGGCAGCAGACGGCCCGAATACCTCATCAAACGGCGGAAAAGACAAAGCGTGACGCACAAGAGATGAACCTAGTCTCAAAACGCACTGGTGCGATGGTCGCGCTGAGGTGGCAACATAGACCCTGATATGGACCTCCTCACCGACCTCGACGCTCGTGGACTTATCCACGACTCCACCGATCGTGCCGCTCTCGGCGCTCGTCTAGCTGCTGGGCCGCTGAGCGTCTATGTGGGCTTCGACCCCACTGCAGACTCGCTGCATGTGGGCCATCTTGTCGGCCAGTTATACCTGCGCAGGTTCCAACAGGCGGGCAACAAGCCCTTCCCGCTCGCCGGCGGCGCTACTGGCATGGTCGGCGATCCATCCGGACGTAGCGAAGAGCGAAACCTGCTCGACATCGACACACTGCGCTACAACGTGTCGCGCATCGAAGCCCAGCTTCAGCGCTTACTCGACTTCAGCCCCGGCAAATACCAGGCCAAGCTCGTGAACAACGCCGATTGGACCGAACCGCTCACGCTGCTCGACTTCCTGCGCGATGTCGGCAAACACGTAACCATCAATCAGATGTTGGCCAAAGACTCGGTCCGCAGCCGCCTTGAGACCGACAACGGCCTTTCGTTTACCGAATTCACCTACTCGCTGCTGCAGGCCAACGACTTTCGACACCTCTACGAGCACGAGGGCGTCGAGTTGCAGGCCGGCGGATCTGACCAGTGGGGCAACATCGTTGCAGGTGTAGACCTCATTCGGCGCCATCTAGGAAAGTCAGCCCACGCAATGACCCATCCGCTGGTCACCAAGAGTGACGGCACCAAGTTTGGAAAGTCCGTCGGGGGCGCCGTTTGGCTTGATGCCGACAAGACATCGCCCTATCAATTCCGGCAGTTCTGGATCCAGGTCGATGATGTCATGGTCGCCCGGTACCTGCACATGTTCTCCTTGCAACCCCTAGACGACACCCTTCACGTCATCGAGCAGCACCAAACGGCGCCTGAACGCCGGGTTGCCCAGCGAACCCTTGCCGACGAGCTCACCACGCTCGTGCACGGCGCTGACGCGCTCGAGGCAGCTCGCGCCGCCACTGAAGTGTTGTTTGGGGGAGACCCATCCTCTGCGTCCGAGGCAACACTCGCTGCGGTCGCACGCGAAGTCCCGTCATCTGTTGTTTCCCGTGCCGTCCTCGACGATCTGGTTGGCGTTCTTGTTGCCGCCGGCCTCGCCAGCTCAAACGGCGATGCGCGCCGAACTTTGCAACAAAAGGGGTATCGCGCCAACGGTGCGCAGTTGGCAGAAGACTCCCAGCTCACAGGCCTGAATCTGCTGCACGGCAGGTACCTGTTGCTTCGCAAAGGCAAGAGCAATCACCATTTGCTCGAGATTTCTTGACGAAGAGGTTGTTGTCATTCGGCCCTCGGGATAAAGTTCCATCCCGCTTCGGAAGGCCGAAATGCCCCGAACGTGACACCAACTCCCGCAAGGGTGTGTGTCGCCAGAGCTACGGCTCCTTGAAAACGGAAGAGAAGACTGAACGATAGTGCGGGCAGCACATCGCACTTTTGCGATGGAGCTGCTTGTCAATTCCGGCCAGACCAACGTCTGGCCAAACTAATAATTAAGAAGAGCAGGACATGATGCTGGCACCAGGCTATTCCCCTGGATGCATCATGGCTCTCAAAACGAACGAAGCTCGAGCAATCGAGCAAGTTCTTGTCGGAGAGTTTGATCCTGGCTCAGGACGAACGCTGGCGGCGTGCTTAACACATGCAAGTCGAACGGGATCCAAGTAGTAGCAATACTACGGAAGATCTAGTGGCGAACGGGTGAGTAACACGTGAGGAACCTACCCCGGACTCAGGGATAACAGACGGAAACATCTGCTAATACCTGATGCCGTCGGAGCATCACATGGTGCACTGACGAAAGAATCTCGGTTCGGGAGGGCCTCGCGGCCTATCAGCTTGTTGGTGGGGTAACGGCCTACCAAGGCGTCGACGGGTAGCTGGTCTGAGAGGATGATCAGCCACACTGGGACTGAGACACGGCCCAGACTCCTACGGGAGGCAGCAGTGGGGAATCTTGCGCAATGGGCGAAAGCCTGACGCAGCAACGCCGCGTGCGGGATGAAGGCCCTAGGGTTGTAAACCGCTTTCAGTAGGAACGAAAATGACGGTACCTGCAGAAGAAGGTGCGGCCAACTACGTGCCAGCAGCCGCGGTGACACGTAGGCACCAAGCGTTGTCCGGATTTATTGGGCGTAAAGAGCTCGTAGGCGGTTTAGTAAGTCGGGTGTGAAAACTCTGGGCTTAACCCAGAGCCGCCACTCGATACTGCTGTGACTTGAGTTCGGTAGGGGAGCAGGGAATTCCTAGTGTAGCGGTGAAATGCGCAGATATTAGGAGGAACACCGGTGGCGAAGGCGCTGCTCTGGGCCGATACTGACGCTGAGGAGCGAAAGCGTGGGTAGCAAACAGGATTAGATACCCTGGTAGTCCACGCCGTAAACGTTGGGCACTAGGTGTGGGTTCCAACCAACGGAATCCGCGCCGTCGCTAACGCATTAAGTGCCCCGCCTGGGGAGTACGGCGGCAACGCTAAAACTCAAAGGAATTGACGGGGGCCCGCACAAGCAGCGGAGCGTGTTGCTTAATTCGATGCAACGCGAAGAACCTTACCTGGGCTTGACATGCTAGGAAAAGCAGTAGAGATACTGTGTCCTTCGGGGCCTAGCACAGGTGGTGCATGGCTGTCGTCAGCTCGTGTCGTGAGATGTTGGGTTAAGTCCCGCAACGAGCGCAACCCTTATTCTATGTTGCCAGCACGTAATGGTGGGGACTCGTAGGAGACTGCCGGGGTCAACTCGGAGGAAGGTGGGGACGACGTCAAGTCATCATGCCCCTTATGTCCAGGGCTGCAAACACGCTACAATGGCCGGTACAAAGGGCTGCAAGCTCGTGAGAGTAAGCGAATCCCATAAAGCCGGTCTCAGTTCGGATTGAAGGCTGCAACTCGCCTTCATGAAGCTGGAGTTGCTAGTAATCCCGGATCAGCACGCCGGGGTGAATACGTTCCCGGGCCTTGTACACACCGCCCGTCACACCACGAAAGTCGGCAACACCCGAAGCCGGTGGCCTAACCCTTAGGGGAAGGAGCCGTCGAAGGTGGGGTCGGTGATTGGGGTGAAGTCGTAACAAGGTAGCCGTACCGGAAGGTGCGGCTGGATCACCTCCTTTCTAAGGAGAGTATTCTCAGCTGTTGGTCACCTTTGTGTGACCCAGATTGAGACACTCCTAGTTGGTGCACTATCGGATCAGTCTCTCGTTGCACGTCAATTGCAGGTTTACCTCTTGTACGTGTCCCGATGGACTAATCTTGTCTTCTCTTCCGTTTTGAGGGAGTTATTCCCTCCACGCCGGCATGAGCTCGTCAATTCGACGACTCCTCTGCTACGACGTGTGGCAGGCGCTTGTATAGGCCTCCACGTTGTGTGTGCGCCCCTTGAGAACTGCAGAGCAAGCACGAGCATTTTTATTTGTTCTTCCAAGCTAATAAGAGCCAACGGTGGATGCCTTGGCACCAAGAACCGATGAAGGACGTGAGTGACTGCGAAAAGCCACGGGGAGTCGTCTACTAGACATTGATCCGTGGATGTCCGAATGGGGAAACCCACCACTCGTCATGGAGTGGTACTCCGGTCTGAATATATAGGACCGGTAGAGGGAACCGGGGGAATTGAAACATCTCAGTACCCCGAGGAAAGGAAAGCAACAGCGACACCCTTAGTAGCGGCGAGCGAAAAGGGTAGAGGCTAAACCGTGTCTGTGTACAAGCCTGGTGGCATTGCAGACGCGGGGTCGTGGGACAAAGACGTACGACACCAGACGTATAACGAAGTTACAAAATTGCTATGTAGGAAAGCGGTTCTGGAAAGGCCGGCCACAGTGGGTAATAGCCCCGTATCCGAAACGTACGCAATCTTCGCTTTGTATCCCAAGTAACGCCGAGACCGAGCAAATCGGCGTGAATCTGCGGGGACCACCCCGTAAGCCTAAGTATTCCTTGGTGACCGATAGTGAACCAGTACCGTGAGGGAAAGGTGAAAAGCACCCCGGGAGGGGAGTGAAATAGTACCTGAAACCGTTGGTTTACAAACAGTCAAAGAGTCGTCATCTTCGGATGGCCTCGATGGCGTGCCTTTTGAAGAATGATCCTACGAGTTACGGTATGTGGCAAGGTTAACCCGTGAGGGGGAGCCGAAGCGAAAGCGAGTCTGAATAGGGCGTTGAGTCGCATGCTGTAGACCCGAAGCCAAGTGATCTATCCATGGCCAGGTTGAAGCGGGGGTAAGACCCCGTGGAGGACCGAACACACGTCAGTTGAAAAGGGGGGTGATGAGCTGTGGATAGGGGTGAAAGGCCAAACAAACTTGGTGATAGCTGGTTCTCCTCGAAATGCATTTAGGTGCAGCGTCACATGTTCAGTACCGGAGGTAGAGCACTGAATGGGTAAGGGGTCCTACAAGATTACCGACCCCAATCAAACTCCGAATGCCGGTACTCCAGAGTGTGGCAGTGAGACTACGGGGGATGAGCTTCGTTAGTCGAAAGGGAAACAGCCCAGACCATCAGCTAAGGCCCCTAATTCAGGACTAAGTGGAAAACGATGTGGGACTGCTTAGACAGCCAGGAGGTTGGCTTAGAAGCAGCCATCCTTAAAAGAGTGCGTAATAGCTCACTGGTCGAGTGGTCCTGCGCGGACAATTTAACGGGGCTCAAGTCCTGAGCCGAAGCTATGGACTTCTACATCTGTAGGAGTGGTAGAGGAGCGTCGATGGTGCAGTGAAGCAGAGGGAGAACCCTTTGTGGAGCGCCATCGAGCGAGTATGTAGGAATGAGGAGCGAGAGAGGGGTGAGAAACCCCTCCGCCGAAAGCCCAAGGGTTCCTGGGGAAGGCTAATCCTCCCAGGGTGAGTCGGGAGCTAAGGCGAGGCCGCGAGGCGTAGTCGATGCACAACTGGTTGATATTCCAGTACCGCCGTATTCGCGTAAAGCCCAATATTGGCGACTTGGGGGCTGTCTTCGGACGATCCCAACGAGCTGGTTGCGGGTAACTGAAGGGGGACGCAGGAAGGTAGGTGAACCGGAGCGATGGTAGTCTCCGGGTAAGCGTGTAGGAGGATCCCGATGAGAGTTGGGGTCATAACTCTGAGGCGTGATGCCGATCCGATTCAGGAGAAGTCACTGATCCTATGCTGCCAAGAAAATCCCAGCAGTGAGTTAATACGGCGCCCGTACCCCAAACCGACACAGGTAGGCAGGTAGAGAATACTAAGGCGAGCGGGAGAACTATGGTTAAGGAACTCGGCAAATTGCATCCGTAACTTCGGGAGAAGGATGACCCTATTAGGGTGACGATCTTTACGATCCGAGCTCGAGGGGGTGGCACAGACCAGGGGGTAGCGACTGTTTACCAAAATCACAGCAGCGTGCCAAGCCGTAAGGCGATGTATACGCTGTGACTCCTGCCCAATGCTGGAAGGTCACGGGGAACGGTTAGTCGAAAGGCGAAGCTGTGAACCTAAGCCCCAGTGAATGGCGGCCGTAACTATAACGGTCCTAAGGTAGCGAAATTCCTTGTCGGGTAAGTTCCGACCTGCACGAATGGAGTAACGACTTCCCCACTGTCTCAACCATAGACCCGGCGAAATTGAAGTACGAGTAAAGATGCTCGTTAGTTGCGGAAGGACGAAAAGACCCCATGGACCTTCACTATAACTTGGTGTTGAGTTTTGATCTGCGTTGTGTAGGATAGGTGGGAGACTTGGAAGCAGTGGCGCCAGCCATTGTGGAGTCATCGTTGAAATACCACCCTACGTATATTGGGACTCTAACTTAGGTCCATTATCTGGATCAGGGACAGCGCCAGGCGGGTAGTTTGACTGGGGCGGTCGCCTCCTAAAATGTAACGGAGGCGCCCAAAGGTTCCCTCAGACTGGTTGGCAATCAGTCGTCGAGTGCAATGACAAAAGGGAGCTTGACTGCGAGACTGACAGGTCGAGCAGGTGCGAAAGCAGGGCATAGTGACCCGGCCATGGCGTGTGGAAGCGTGGTCGCTCAACGGATAAAAGGTACCCTGGGGATAACAGGCTAATCTCTCCCAAGAGTCCATATCGACGGAGAGGTTTGGCACCTCGATGTCGGCTCATCGCATCCTGGGGCTGAAGCAGGTCCCAAGGGTTGGGCTGTTCGCCCATTAAAGCGGTACGCGAGCTGGGTTCAGAACGTCGTGAGACAGTTCGGTCTCTATCCTCCGCAA
This sequence comes from Ferrithrix thermotolerans DSM 19514, assembly GCA_945861025.1. GTDB lineage: Bacteria > Actinomycetota > Acidimicrobiia > Acidimicrobiales > Ilumatobacteraceae > WLMZ01. The sequence continues at coordinate 170,925 of CAMASN010000001.1, read as the reverse complement.
CCGAAGGTGTATTGACGAAGGCTGTCCCTAGTACGAGAGGACCGGGACGGACGTAGCTCTGGTGTGTCAGTTGTCTTGCCAAAGGCACGGCTGATTAGCCACCTACGGAAGGGATAACCGCTGAAAGCATCTAAGCGGGAAGCCCGTTCGAAGATGAGTACACCCATGCGGTCAACGCAGTAAGGCCCGTGGCTAGACCACCACGTTGATAGGCCGGAGGTGTAAGCACGGTAACGTGTTTAGCCGACCGGTACTAATCGGCCGAGGGCTTGGTTTATGAACAAATAAGCTCGTGCTTGCTCTGGAGTCCTTGAGGTCGCTAACGCGACTCATTGACACAAGATTTCGGTGGCCATAGCGGCAGGGTCACACCCGTTCCCATCCCGAACACGGAAGTTAAGACTGCCAGCGCCGATGGTACTTGGGGGTAGACCCCCTGGGAGAGTAGGTCGCCGCCGAATTTCGAAATCAAATACCCCCGGTTAACCCCGGGGGTATTTGGCATTTTTCGGTCTGTGTTCCCGTAGGCTTGCTGGCCATGCCAAATAGTCCTCACCCCCGCCCTCGTCCGTCGTCATCCGGGTTTATATCCTCCGGACGCGGACCCCGCCCTGACTCAACTGAGCCCGGTGGACGCGAAGGTGATGAGGCGACGCGTCGTAATGATCGGTTGCGTGGCGATGGCGGCGGCGCCCGATCGCCGGGTCGTGCAGGCCAAGCTCGTTCGGGCGGCGGATACGGAAACGGTCGATCAACCGACGCTCCACGGTCGTCTGAAGGTCGCTACGGTGCCGGCCGCGAGCCAGGCAGTAACCCGCCGGCCCGATACGGAAACAATCGCAATGATGGGCCTCGTTCTGCAGGCGGCTCACGGTCGGCGGATGGCGGCTCGGGTCGCTACGGAACCGGCAGCCGGGACCAAGGCGCACGCGACGGAGCGCCACGCAGTGGCAGTTCTGGCCGCACGGGTGGCTTCGGTGGCGGCAGTGGGCGAGCAACAGGCCGCGGGGGCCCTCGTCCCGACTCACGAGGCGGACGTGGAGGCGAATACGCACCGGCACGGCCGCAAACGGCGGCAGAACGGCGCTCGTCTGAAGTGAATGCCCGACGTGATGCAGCTCGTGATGAAGCGCCTCTCGATCGTGATGCGGCCGAGGTCGATCGCTGGGAACCAGAGCAATGGGAAGACCAGGGCTCGGTTCGTGAGCTCGCACGTGAAGCCACGGCCCGTGGTCGCGGCGCGGAGCGCACTGAGACATCTGACGAGGTACGTGAGCGTCGAATGGGCGATCCGACTCGCTTGGAGCCCTCATGGGTAGCTGAGATCGAGCGTGAGAGCGACGCAAAGACCTCGGCTCGGTATATGGAGCGGCTTGCAGCAGCAACAGAGGCTCTCGAGCGTGATCGATATACAGATGCGTTACGCATGGTGCAGTCGGTGTTGAAGAACCTACCGAATGTGGGAGCAGGCCACGAGGTGGCGGGAATCGCTCTGTATCGGCTTGGCGAGTGGCGTAAGGCGGCGGCCGAGCTCGAGCAGGCGCGTCGTTTGCACCCCTCGCCAGAGCAGCTTCCTGTGCTTGCTGACTGCTATCGAGCGCTGCGCCGCTACCACGAGGTCGACGAATTGTGGCACGAAATCCGTGACACCTCGCCGGCGCCCTCGGTGATGGCCGAGGGTCGCATTGTCGCTGCTGGATCGCTGGCCGACCAGGGCGACATCGCAGGGGCACTCAAGTTACTGATTCGGGTAGCCGATGCGCCAAAGCGGGTTCGCGACTACCACCTGAAGCAGTGGTACGTGATTGCCGACCTGTATGACCGGTCTGGTGACGTGGTGAAAGCGCGTAACTTCTTTAAGCGTGTCGCTGCCGTCGACCCTCGCTACGCCGATGTGAGCGATCGCCTCGCAATGCTTGGCCGTCGATAGCACAGTTACTGTGTGACACCCTCGGCGTACGGTCGCAGGTGTCGGCTTCCCCCTTGAGACACGTAGAGAGCGCCGTGCGGCTTCGCTGCAGGTGCAGGGCGGAGGTTGAGATGAACATTGTTGTTCTTTGTGGTCGCTTGTCGAGCGACCCTGTGGTTCGAGAACTTGAGTCGGGTTCGGTGCTGATGAACTGTGAGTTGACCACCCGCGTTGATGACGTGGCCAATTCTGTGCCGTTGGTGTGGTTTGATCCGCCGAAGTCTGCAGCGTCGTTCGTCGCGGGTGACGAGGTGGCTGTTGTGGGAACGGTTCGTCGTCGGTTTTACCGAGCGGGCGCGAGTACTCAGAGCCGTACAGAGGTGGTCGTCGAGCAGTTGGGCAAGGTCGGCGACAAGCGCGCCGCCTCAGCGAGGCGTAAGTGGATCAGCGCCGCCATGGGTGCAGACCTACTCGACGGGCTACGCTCGGTCTGACTGCGCGGCCAATGGTGGTCGCGACCGATACAACTCAGGGAGACAGCACCGTGGATCTTCAAGCACTGCTCGGCAACGACGCCGAGACACTGTTGAACCACACATGTTCAGGCATCACTAAGGAGCAGATTCATGTTCCCGGGCCTGACTTCATCGATCGGATGATGGTGCCCACGGACCGATCCCCACAGGTGCTGAGGAATCTCGGGTCGCTCTACAACCACGGGCGCTTGGCAAACACCGGATACGTATCGATCCTGCCCGTGGACCAAGGCATTGAGCACTCAGCCGCGGCCTCGTTCGCACCAAATCCGATATACATGGATCCGGCGAACATCGTTGAACTGGCGATCGAGGGTGGCTGCAACGCTGTTGCAACGACCTTTGGCGTGCTGGGCTCGGTAAGCCGTCGGTATGCCCACCGCATTCCGTTCATCGTGAAGATCAACCACAACGAGTTGATGACCTACCCGAACGCGTTCGATCAGGTGATGTTTGGATCGGTGCAGCAGGCATACGACCTCGGTGCAAGTGGCGTTGGAGCCACCATTTACTTCGGCTCCGAGCAGTCGACACGACAGATCCAAGAAGTGGCGAAGGCGTTCAAGCAGGCTCACGACCTCGGCATGTTCACGGTGCTGTGGTGCTACCTGCGTAACAACGGATTCAAAAAGGATGGCGTCGATTACCACTCGGCCGCTGACCTGACCGCGCAGGCCAACCATATTGGTGTGACCATTGAGGCCGACATCATTAAGCAGAAGTTGCCTGAGAATAATGGCGGCTACAACGCACTCGCCGGATACGGCAAGACCAACGCCTTGGTGTACGACAAGCTCACTACCGATCACCCGATTGATCTCACCCGTTGGCAGGTAGCGAACTGCTACATGGGTCGCATCGGTCTGATTAACAGCGGTGGAGAGAGCAAGGGTGCAGGCGATCTTGCGGCTGCGGTTCGCACCGCCGTGATCAATAAGCGCGGCGGCGGCCAGGGCCTGATCTCGGGTCGCAAGGCATTTCAACGTCCGATGTCTGAGGGCGTTCAGCTGCTCAACGCGATTCAAGACGTGTATCTCGACAAAGCAATCACCATCGCCTAGGGGCGCAGCAAACAGACGAGTTGTTCGGCCGCTCGGCTAGACGTTGAGCGGACGAATGACCAAGCCGGTGCGCAGCTTTGGCGTGAAGAAGGTGCTCTTCGGGGGCATCAGTAGGCCCTCGTCGGCGGTACGGCGGATCTCAGCCACGCTGACGGGGCGCAGTAACACACCAGCCGAAGCGTCGCCTGCGGCCAGTGCAGACACGATGTTGGTAACGCCATGCTGGTAGCTCAGTTCGTACGACGGAACGCGTGTGAGCGCATGCTCAAGGCGAGCGCTATCGAGATCGCGAACGCCCTCGAAGCACTCGGGTCGGGGCTTCATGAACGTGCCGTGACCGTCGGAGTGAACCAGGCACATTGCGCCGAGTTCGACAACCTCACGCGCATGGCCGGGCCCGACCACACCAGCAGATGTCATCTCGAAGAGCGGCGAGAACGATTGCAGTAAGGCCCAATCGGGTACGCCTGAAATCAGTCGATGAATTGCGGCGACGCTGAGCTGCTCGTCGAGGAGTTCGCCGACATAGGTGAGCGTAAGTTCACTGCCGAGGTCGTAGCGGCCGGTCGCAAAGCGCTGCTGGTCGCGGTAGGTGCGGCTGATCGCATAGCGATGGTGGCCGTCGGCAATCACTACGGGTTGCGCCCCAACAGCGGCCGAGATGGCAGCAACTCGCGCAGGATCGCTGACCCGCTCAACAATATGGGTGACGCCGTTCTCGTCGATGCACTGACCAATTGGTTCGCCTTCGGCGGCGAGCAATTCGGTGAGGCCTGCGGCAAGCGACAAGCCCCAAACTGGTGACAGGTTTGCTTCGGTGGCGCGAGTGAGGTCGAGCCGATCGGTCTTTGCCTTCGGCGTGGTCTTTTCGTGGGGGAGAACACCGCCAGCGCCTTCGTCGACGACCTCGAGGGCGCCGATGACTCCAACAGTCTCGCGTTCGGCACCGGTCTCGTCGGTGAAAAGCATGCGATACAGGGTGAAGCTCGGTGATGGATCGGCCACCAAGACACCGGAGGCGATCCACTCGTTCATCCGCTGCGCTGCCGCTTCGTAGCGACCGTCGCCGTCGGAATCGCGTGGTACATCGATGGCCACAATGTTGTGGGCATCGAGTCTGAGCAGATCTTTGACGTCGCGATCGGAGAGCACGTCGTAGGGAGGTGCAGCGACAAGATCGAGAGACTCGTCGGGCGAGTAACGCAGTGCGGGGAATGGTTCGAAGCGTGGCACCCGTACAGGTTGCCATCTCATCTGCCATGTTGCTCTCGAATCTGTCAGACTTCGTGGTCGTGAGCGCTGATTCGTTTCCTATCTTGTGTGATCTTGATGGAGTCGTGTGGCTTGCCCACGAGCCGATCCCTGGTTCAGTAGATGCGGTTCAACGACTTCGAGACGCAGGGCATCGGGTGTTGTTCGTGACCAATAACTCGGCATCGCGTGTTGCTGAACAACAAGAGGCGCTTGCGCGCATCGGCATCGAGGCACGTGGCGATGTGCTCACCTCGGCTATGGCTGCGGCGTTGCTCGTTGAACCGGGCGAACGCGTGCTGGTGTGCGGGGGAGTTGGCATCGTTGAGGCGCTCGAACATCGCGGAGCCATCGTGGCGACTGACGCAATTGTGGACGTAGTGATGGTTGGCTTCCACCGCACCTTCGACTACGAGATCATGAGGGTTGCCGCTGACGCTGTGCGCGCGGGAGCTCGTCTGATCGGCACGAACGACGACGCGACCTACCCAACGCCCCAGGGCGTGATTCCTGGGGGAGGCGCGATCTTGGCGGGAATCGCTGTGGCATCAGGCGTGAGTCCGATCATTGCTGGCAAGCCGTACGCTGCGATGGCTGAACTGGTCCTCATTGAGACGGGCGTAGACGATCTCAGCGCGTCCGTGATGGTCGGCGATCGGCCTGAAACAGATGGTCTATTCGCTCGCACTCTTGGTTGTCGCTACGCGCAGGTTTGGTCAGGGGTGACCGCGCGGGGATCGTTGGTGTCGCCGACACCCGACCTCACGGGGGCGAATCTTGCAGCGATTACCGACCTTGTGCTGGGTCGCTGATCCTCCGGAGTCAAAGGAGTGCAATCGTTGGGGCTACTGTTTCACACATGGACAAAAACACGGTTCGTAATCTCATCAAGTCGGGCATGACATTTACTGAGGACTCTCAGGCAAAAGCAGAGAAGCTTGTGAAGGAGCTCGTGAAGACGGGCGAACTCCGCCGTAAAGATGCCGAAGAAGTTGTTCAGACATTGGTTGCCCGCGGCAAAGAGACCAGCGATCAGATCCTGGCCTTGGTGCAACACGAAGTAGCAAAGCAACTCGGCCGCATTGGGGTTCGGGTCGATGTTGTTGAGCAGCGTCTTGAGGAACTGGCTGGTCGACTCGGCGTCAGCACGAAGAAGCCCGCCGCCAAGGCGCCGGCCGCGACGGCTGCTCCTGCGAAGAAGGCTGCTCCTGTGAAGAAGGCTGCTCCTGTGAAGAAGGCTGCTCCTGTGAAGAAGGCTGCTCCTGTGAAGAAGGCTGCTCCTGCAAAGAAGGCAGCTCCTGCAAAGAAAGCTGCTCCAGCGAGCTGAGCCTTGAGTAGACGTCGCCGTCTTGATGCCGAGCTGCTTCGTCGTGGTTTGGTGGCGAGTCGCACGCAGGCAGGTGAGGCCATTGATTCCAAACGAGTGTTGGTCAATGGAGTCATCGCCGACAAATCATCTCGTCAGGTAGATCCGGCAGATGCCATCGTGATCGAGGGTCCACCGCCGCGCTTCGTGTCTCGTGGAGGCGACAAACTCGATGCCGCCCTTGAGGCGATGGAGATAGATGTTCGCGGCTTACGTGTGCTCGATGGTGGTGCGTCGACTGGGGGCTTCACGCATTGTCTGCTGCAACGCGGTGCTGGTGCAGTGGTGGCCGCCGATGTAGGCCATGGCCAGTTGCATCCGCGTATCCGCAATGATCCGCGTGTGACCGTGCTCGAGCGCTACAACCTGCGCAGTCTTGAGGTGGACGACATTGGTGGTCTCGTTGATGTGGTGGTGGCCGATTTGTCGTTTATCTCGCTCACGCGGGTTATCCCAGCGCTGGTGAAAGCGTGCAAGCCCCAAGCCACACTTGTGCTGTTGGTCAAGCCACAGTTCGAGGCAGGTCGCCAAGAGGTTTCGAAGGTGAAAGGCGTCATCGTTGACCCAGCGATTCATGAACGGGTGAAGAACGAAGTGGCCGAATCGTTGGTGGCGAACGGCTGCGAGGTGCGCGGTTGGATTGATTCCCCGATCACTGGTGCCGACGGAAATCGTGAATTCCTTGTACACGCCACGTTGACTCGGTAAGGATCTCACCCGTGACGTCTGTTTTTGTCGTAGCTCATCATCAACGCGACGAGGCGGCAGGATTGGCGATCGTTGCTGCAGAGTGGCTGCGCGCCCGGGGGCACGAGGTGTGGATGCCGCCCGATGATGCGAATGCGCTCGGACTAGCAGGACTGGGTAGCGAGCACGATCCGGCGACGGCTGGCTTAGCGCTCAGTCTCGGCGGCGATGGAACGATGCTGCGCACTGTGAAGTTGCTCGATGGCGCGCCGGTGCCGATTATCGGTGTGAATGCTGGCCTGCTGGGCTACTTGGCCGAAGTAGAGCCTCCGGGCTTGCTGGCCGCTCTTGAGCGTTGGTTTACTGGCAGTGAGGTCGCGGGCGATTTTCGAATTGAGCAGCGCATGATGCTGCAGGTCGACGTCGAGCGGGCGGGCGTCACGAGCCAAAGCGAGCAATGGCGTGCACTCAACGAGGTAGTGCTCGAAAAGGGTGAGTCGGGTCACACCGTGCGCCTCGATGTCAGCATCGACGGCACCCCGTTTACGTCGTACGCTGCCGACGGCCTCATCGTGGCGACGCCAACCGGCTCGACGGCCTATTCGTTGTCGGCTCGTGGTCCCGTGGTGTCGCCTCAACACCGCGCAATGTTGTTGACTCCTGTCTCGCCACACATGCTGTTCGATCGCAGCTTGGTGCTGGACCCCACCGAACCTGTGGGCATCACGGTGAGCGGCTATCGAACAGTTGAGGTATCTATCGATGGTCAACGCGTTGCCACGCTCGCCGAAGGCGATACCGTACGTTGCTCGCCGGCGGCACAGACCGCCCGCTTCGTGCGGTTCGGGCCGCGCCGATTTCACCAGATCCTCAAGGCGAAATTTGGACTGTCTGATCGCTGATGCTTACTGAACTTCATATCGAAGATCTCGGGGTGATCTCTACCCTCGATCTCGTGCTCGGCGCCGGCCTTACGGCGCTCACAGGTGAAACTGGCGCTGGCAAAACGATGCTGGTCGAGGCCATCAGTTTGCTGGTAGGTGGGAGGGCCGACGCCTCGATGGTGCGCCATGGAGCGCCAGAGGCGCGGGTCGAAGGTCGCTTCGTGGTGGGTGACGCCGAGTTCGTTCTGGCTCGCGTCATTCCGAGCGATGGTCGCTCACGGGCCTATCTCAACGGCCGTCTGGCCACAGTTGCGACGCTGGCCGAGGTGGGCGCAAAACTCGTCGACCTTCATGGTCAACATGCGCACCAGAGCCTGCTCGGAGCCGCTACTCAACGCTCAGCGCTTGATCATTATGGTGCGGTTGATGTGTCGCAGTTACGTGCTGCGCGGGCGCGACTTACAGAGATCGACGCTGCGTTGGCCTCGCTTGGGGGCGACTCTCGGTCTCGGGCCAGAGAGGTTGACCTATTGCGTTTTCAGGTGGGCGAGATGAGCGCGGCCGAACTCACAGACGTTGACGAAGAACGTGCACTCGACGAGTTCGAAGACGTGCTTGCGGGTGCCGTAGCTCACCGTGAGGCGGCTCAAGCGGCCGCGGCAATCGTGTCGCAAGACGATGGCGTGCTCGACAAATTGGGTGACGCCATCGCCCACCTTGGTAGCCGCTCACCGTTTCTTGTTTCGAGCGATCGACTTCGCAGCGCCGCTGCTGAGATCTCGGACGCCATCAGCGAACTTCGCGACACATCCGATGCCATCGACGAAGATCCGCAACGACTTGTTGAGGTGCGCGAGCGGCGCCAGTTGCTTCGCGACCTTCGCCGCAAATATGGCGACACCTTGGCCGAGGTGATGGCCTTTCATACCGACATCAGCATTCGGCTCGACGAACTCGAGAGCTACGAGGCGCGAGCCGATGCGCTTGAGCGCGACCGCATTGTGGCGCTTGCTGACGAGGCGACTGCGGCAGCAGCGGTTGGAGCGGCACGCCGCAGCGCTGCGCCACGTCTTTCGGCGGCGGTACGTGACAACCTGCGCGAGTTAGCAATGCCTCACGCCGATGTGGTGGTGCAGGTGGGTGATGACCCAGGTGACGATGTGAGCTTCTTGCTCGCTGCGAACCCAGGGTCACCGTTGCTCTCGCTCACTCGGGTTGCGAGCGGCGGCGAATTGGCGCGCAGCATGCTGGCACTGCGCTTGGTGTTGACCGAAGATCCGAGCACGTTGGTGTTCGATGAGGTCGATGCCGGCGTTGGTGGAGCCGCTGCAGTGGCGGTGGGTCAAGCTCTCGCCAACCTTGGTGATCGTCATCAGGTGCTGGTAGTGACGCATCTGCCGCAGGTGGCGGCGTGGGCTACCGCGCAGATCGTGGTGAGCAAAGACGTGGTCGATGGGCAGACCTTTGCTACTGCTGCGGTCGTGAGCGGCGACGCTCGAATCGACGAGGTGGCGCGCATGTTGTCGGGCATGGCGCAGAGCAAGTCGGCCCGCGATCACGCCGTAGAACTGCTCGGTCGTCGCCGACTCAACAAGTGATCTGTGAACACGCAGGTCAGCTGGGGCGCGTAATGAGGTCTCGGGGTGGTGACTCGCGTTACGATGATCTTCCGTCGTAGGTGTCGCTGACGGGAGGCCGTATTCATGCCCAAGCATATTTTCGTGACTGGTGGAGTTGCCAGCTCATTGGGTAAGGGACTCACCGGTTCTTCACTCGGTCGTTTGCTGAAGATGCGTGGCCTTCGGGTCACCATGCAGAAACTTGATCCGTACATCAATATCGATCCGGGCACGATGAACCCGTTCGAGCACGGCGAGGTGTTCGTCACCGATGATGGCGGCGAGACCGACCTTGACCTTGGTCACTACGAGCGCTTTATCGACGAGCCGCTGAGCCGCAATAGCAACGCCACTACTGGCAGCATCTACCAAGCCGTGCTGGCTGCTGAGCGCCGTGGTGACTATCTCGGAAAGACCGTGCAGGTCATCCCGCACATCACCGACGAAATTAAGCGACGCATCAAGCGGCTCGCCACCGATGATGTCGATGTTGTGATCACCGAAGTAGGTGGCACCGTTGGCGACATTGAGATCTTGCCGTTCCTCGAAGCCATTCGTCAGTTCCGCAAAGAAGTTGGCCGCGACAACGTGTGTTACGTGCATGTCACGTTGGTGCCGTTTATCGGGCCGAGCGGCGAGCAAAAGACGAAGCCAACTCAGCACAGTGTTACCGAGCTGCGCAGCCGCGGTATCCAGCCCGACGTGATCGTGTGTCGCAGCGAAGAACCCTTGAGTCTGAACCTGAAGCGCAAGATCAGCAACCTGTGCGACGTGGACGAGCGCGCTGTGGTGAATGCTGCCGACGCCCGAAACATCTACGAACTGCCATTGATCTTGCACGACGAAGGCCTCGATGTCGTGGTGTGCGAAGTGCTCAAGATCGATGCTCCGCTCGACATGAGCCCCTGGGAAAAAGTAGTCGCCACCGTAGAGGCGGCGCAGTCCCCGGTGAAGATCGGTCTCATTGGCAAGTACGTCGACCTACAAGATGCGTATCTTTCGGTGGCAGAGAGCCTGCGTCACGCTGGCTTCCAGCATGGCGCCAAGGTAGAGATCGATTGGATTCAAGCCGAAGAGGTCGAGGGCCTGTTGGCCGCCGGGCGCCTCGCCGATCTTGATGGCATGGTCATTCCGGGTGGCTTCGGCACGCGCGGTATCGAGGGCAAGATTGCCGCAGCGCAGTACTCGCGTGAAGAACTACTTCCGTGCCTTGGCCTGTGCCTCGGTATGCAGGTGATGACCATTGACTTCGCCCGTCACGTGTTGGGCATGGCCGATGCCAACTCCACCGAGTTCGACACCACCACGCACTACCCAGTGATCGATCTGATGGTGGCGCAGCGCGACATCAGCGACAAGGGTGGCACGATGCGGCTCGGAGCGTATTACGCCGTGCTGACGCCCGGCTCCAAGGTTCACCGGGCCTATGGGGAAGCCGTTGTGAGCGAACGTCATCGCCATCGCTATGAGTTCAACTCGAATTACCGCAACCGGTTCGAAGCCTCAGGGTTCTTGTGCTCGGGAACCTCGCCGGACAAGCGCTTGGTCGAGTTCATCGAGTTAGTTGACCATCCATTCTGGGTGGGCACTCAGGCGCACCCAGAGTTCAAGAGCCGCCCAGATCGGGCCCACCCGCTGTTCCGCGAGCTGATCGCAGCAGCGTTGCAGCGTCGTGCTCAGCGCACGTCGGTCGACGTGCAGCCTGCCGATTTCGGCGTGCCGTCGGAGACCCCGATCGTCGCGTGAGCGGCTTTCGACACCTCGGCGATTCGCTGGTCCATCAGGGCCATATCTGGCACGTAGCGGTCGCTTCGTTTGAGGCCCCCGATGGCACGCGTTTCGAACGTGATGTCGTGCGCTCGCCCGGTGCCGTGGCCGCAGTACCGCTCATTTTTGATGCTGAGGGAAACGCTTCGGTGGTGATGGTGCGTCAGTATCGCGGCGCCTATGACGCGTATGTCTTGGAGATCCCGGCAGGGATGCGCGATGTGGCCGACGAACCCACCGAGGTCACGGCGTATCGCGAGCTCGTTGAAGAAGTGGGACTCAGCGCCGGTCGCCTTGAGCCGCTGACTCATTTCTATCCCTCGGCGGGCATGACCGACTCGGTGCTGCATCTGTTTGTGGCCACCGATCTCAGCGTGGTGCCCCAAGAACTACACGGGCCCGAGGAGCAACATCTCGAGGTCGTGCACGTGCCGTTCGCTGAAGCCATCGAGATGATCGACCGAGGCGAGATCCGCGATGCGAAGACCATCATTGGTTTGCTGCTTGTAGAGCGCAAACTGCTCCGGGGCGATCTCGGGGCTGGCGGCTGATGAACCCCGATCTGCCGCTCGAGCCCGAGGAATTCCTGACATGGATGGCTACAGAGCGCGGCAGGTCTGAGAACACGCTGCTGGCGTATCGACGTGACGTGAACGGCTATGTGCAGTGGCTCAGCAAGCAGGGCTCAACGGTGCTCACTGTTTCAGCGAGCACACTGGTCCAGTTCGTTGGCTCGCGGCGAGCGAGTGGCGCAGCCCCGTCAAGCGTCGCTCGCCAGTTGGCCGCGATACGAATGATGCATCGCTTTTTTGCTGAAGAGGGAATACGTGCCGACGACCCAACAGCCGACCTTGATGGCGTCAAGGTGCCGGCCGGCATTCCGCATCCGCTGAGCGAAGCCGAGGTGCTGACACTGCTCGATTCGGTGCTCGGAGACGATGCGGTGGCGCGTCGAGACCGGGCCTTGATTGAGTTTTTGTATGCCACGGGAGCTCGAATTGGAGAGGTTGTTGGACTCTCGCTGAGCGATATCGATGTCGACTCTGGGCTGGTGCGCGTGTTTGGCAAGGGGTCGAAAGAGCGCATCGTGCCATTTGGCCGCGCAGCCGGGGAGGCGCTTCGTCAATGGCTCGCTCCAAGCGGGCGAGCGGCGATGGAACCATTGCGTTGGGCGCGCAAAGGTGACGCCGAAGCATTGTTCTTGAACCATCGCGGCGCTCGGCTGTCACGTCAGTCGGCGTGGCTTGTGGTGCGCAAGTACGGCGATGCGTGCGGCTTTGGCGATCGACTCTCGCCGCATGTGCTGCGACATTCGTGCGCCACACACTTGCTCGACCACGGTGCCGACCTGCGCATCGTGCAGGAAATGTTGGGTCATGCCTCGATTAGCACCACGCAGGTGTACACCAAGGTGTCCCAGGAGCGGCTGTGGCAGGTCTATCGAGACTCGCACCCTCGGGCGCGCAAGGGCGCCGCATGAGTTCGTGGCTGTCTCAACTACCTCACCTTTCGCGTCGCTTCTTCGGGGCCGTGTCTCGACGTGCACCAAGCAGCGCGGACCAAGCCTGGGCGCTTGGGTTGTTGCTTGCAGGCGAGGCGACGTTGTGGAAACAACTCGGCAACGCCGATCAACGCCACAGCATTGAGGTGGCCCGAAGGTTTGCTGAAGGCTTCAGCGAATTGTCACGTGACGAAATGGCTGGGGCGCTGCTGCACGACATCGGCAAGGTGTCGGTCGATCTCGGTACGTTTGGTCGCGTGCTGGCCACAGTTGTCGGCCCCCGCACGCGCTCGTTTCGGATCTATCACGATCATGAGCAGATCGGCATCGAGTTGCTGCGACAGGCAGGATCAACCGATGCGACGCTGTCGTTGCTCGACGGCACGACGCAACGAGTCGACGCCGTGGTCGCACTGCGTCGCGCCGACAACGTGTAACCGCAACGGGTGACCTAAAGCGGCAAGAACCCGATGTTGTTGTACGCCCGCTCGAGTGTGGCGGCAGCAGTGGCGCGCGCCTTCGCAGCGCCCGAGCGCAGCAGCGCCGAGAGCTGTGCGCGGTCGGTCATCAGTTCGTTGTAGCGAGCCTGAATCGGGCGCAGCAACTCGATGACGGCTTCGCCTGTGTCCACTTTGAGCGGACCGTACTGGGTGTAGCCGGCGGCAATATCTTCGGGGGAGCGGCCAGTTGCTGCGGCCTGAATCTCGAGCAGATTGCTGATGCCGGGCTTGTTCTCTCGGTCGTAGCGCACCTCAGAGTCGCTGTCGGTGACCGCTCGCTTGAACTTCTTGAGGATGGTGGTCGGGTCGTCGAGCATGTAAATGAGCCCGTTATCGGTGGCGGCTGACTTACTCATCTTCGAGGTTGGGTCTTGCAGGTCCATCACCCGAGCACCCGTTTTGGGCATCACGGCCTTGGGCACCACAAATGTGTCGCCAAAACGACTGTTAAAACGAATGGCGATATCGCGGGTGATCTCGATGTGCTGACGTTGGTCGTCGCCTACGGGAACCTCGTTGGCGTCGTAGAGCAAAATGTCGGCGGCCATCAGCGCTGGGTAGGTAAAGAGTCCGGCAGCAATGAACTCGCCCTCGCGCTTTGCTGACTTGTCTTTGAACTGCGTCATCCGGCTGAGTTCGCCAAAGCTAACAATGCACTCCATCACCCAGCCGAGTTGAGCGTGTTCTGGGACATGGCTCTGCACGAACACAGTGGAGACATCGGGATCGAGGCCGATGGCGAACAGTATGGCGGCCAGCTTGACCGTGTTTTGACCAATGACGCTAGGGGTGTCGGTGACGGTGAGGGCATGCAGGTCGCAGACACCATAGAAGCCATCGACGTCGTGTTGGCCGAGGGTCCATTGGTTCAAAGCGCCGAGAAAGTTGCCCAGATGGACATCGCCGGTTGGTTGGATAAACGAAAGTGCGCGGGTCACGTCGCAAGGCTAACGAAACCGGGACGCATCGGTCTCTTCGATTGTTGGCCAGGCCAAGTAATGTGGCGCAGTGACCTACGACGTTTCCACTCCGGTGTTCGAAGGTCCGTTCGACTTATTGCTGCATTTGATTCTTCGTGAGCAGGTCGACATCTACGAGGTCTCGTTAACCGCCATCGTGGCTGCGTATTTGGCCGAGGTGGACAAACTGCAGGAAATTAACCTCGATCTCGCAACTGAGTTCTTGTTGATTGCGTCGACTCTGGTTGAGCTGAAGGCCCGACGACTTCTGCCGGGCCGCGACAACGTTGATCTCGACGAAGAGTTCTCGTTGTGGGAGGAGCGCGACCTGCTGTTAGCTCGACTGCTCGAGTGCAAGACCTTCAAAGATGTCGCTGCAGTTTTCTCGTCGCTTGCCGACGATGCTGACCTGTCGTTTGCGCGTGCATCTGGCCCCGACGAACGCTTCATTGCGCTTGTACCGGACCTGCTTGAGGGCATGAAGGCCCACCAGATCTACAACGCATACATGCGTGCGGTGACGCCAAAGCCCACTCCCGTCGTTGACCTGTTCCATGTGTCGGTGGTGAAGGCAAGCGTTTCCGACGCGATTATCGAACTCATCGATGAGCTGCCGCGCGTCGGTCGCATTTCGTTCCGCCGACTGACCAACGGTCTGATCGATCGCCTTGAAGTGATCGTACGGTTTCTTGCCTTGCTCGAACTGTTTAAGCAGGGGATGGTCGAGCTCGATCAGGCCGAGCGATTTGGCGACATCGACATCGTGTGGCTAGCCGACGGCATGTCCGTGTCGGCAGGCTCTCTTGCAATCGACGACTACGAAGGCTGATCATGTCCGACGAACCATTCGACAACTCATTCAATACGCCTCCTGAACGAGTGCTTGACGCCGACGTTGTTCGCGCTATTGAGGCGATCGTGCTTGTGGCTACCGAGCCCGTTCCTGCCGAGCAGCTCGCTCAGTTGCTGGAGCAACCGCTTGCTGTGGTGAACGAGCTCTGCGTTCGTTTAGCTGCCGCATACGACGAAGCCGGGCATGGGTTCCAACTGGCACAGGTCGCCGGTGGCTGGCGCTTTCAGACACATCCCGATTTGTCGCCATACGTCGAACGATTTTTGCTCGATGGTCAGCGCGCTCGCATGAGTGGAGCGGCCCTAGAGACGTTGGCAATCGTTGCCTATAAGCAGCCGATTTCGCGTGGGCAGATTGCATCGATTCGTGGTGTCGATCCAGATGGCGTATTGCGCACGCTGTCGGCGCGCGGCTACGTGGCCCAAGTGGCCACCGATCCGGGCCCGGGGCAAGCAGCACTGTTCGGCACCACGCCGCAGTTCCTTGAAAAGCTCGGGCTCAACTCGTTGTCCGACTTGCCCGCCCTGTCCGAGTTCGTTCCAGGCGCCGATGTCGTCGAGGCCCTCGAGCATGGCCTGCGCGCGCCAGGCGCCGACCAGAAGCAGTTGCGGGCGAACACGCCAACACTGCCAGATGACGCGACCGCCTCACAATGAGCGAGCGTGAGATCGAAAAGCCGTTGTGGGAACAATGGGCAGACCAGCGCGCGCTCGCAACTGGTGAGCGCTTGCAGAAGGTTCTGGCGCTGCGCGGATGGGGCAGTCGCCGAGTCTGCGAGGACATGATTGCTGCCGGCCGTGTCACGGTGAATGGCGAGGTGGCCGTGCTCGGCCGTCGCGTCGATGCCGAAATCGACACGGTTGAGGTTGATGGCGTGCAGATTGGGCTGCGACCTGACTTGGTGTACTACCTACTGAACAAGCCTGTCGGCGTCATTACCACTGCCAGCGATCCGCAGGGTCGGCCAACGGTGACTGAGTTAGTGCCCGACGAGCCGCGAGTGTTCTCGGTGGGTCGTCTCGACGCCGACACCGAAGGCCTGCTGTTGCTCACCAACGATGGCGAGCTCGCCAACCGTATTGCTCACCCAAGCCACGGTGTCGAGAAGGAATATCTCGTCTACGTGAACGGAAATGTGCCCGGCAAGGTGCTGCACCGAATGCGCGAAGGCATCGAACTTGAAGACGGCATCACGGCGCCGGCCAAGGCCAGCCAACTCAGTCCTGGGCTGTTGCGCATCACGATCCACGAAGGTCGTAATCGGCAGGTGCGCCGGATGTGCGAGGCCGTGGGCTTCCCCGTGCAACGACTCGTGCGGGTGCGTATCGGGCCGTTGCGCGACTCGTCGTTGGCGCCGGGCGAATGGCGTGAGCTCACACTCGACGAGGTGCGCCAAGTCGTTGAATCAGTCGCCGGTATGCCACGCAGCTACGATCGACGCCCGTGACCACTCAGCGACGCGCCAACATTGTGGGCCTTGGCCTCATCGGTGGATCCGTCGGCCTCGCCCTGCGCGAGCGGGGCTGGTACGTGCACGGGGAAGATAACGATCAGCAGCGTGTCGACCGGGCTCTCGAAGTGGGCGCTATCGACGAGCAGACCATTTGTGGCGATGCCTATGTCACATTCGTAGCCACGCCCGTGCTCACGATTGCCGATCAGGTTCAACGCTGTTTGAACGCAACCACTGGCATCGTCACCGATGTTGGCAGCGTGAAAGGCGCCATTGTGGCGGCCATCGAAGACCCGCGTTTTGTAGGCGGCCATCCGATGGCGGGCAGCGAGCTCGAAGGACTCGACGGAGCCGATGCGACCATGTTCGCTGGCGCAGTGTGGGTGCTCACCCCTACGGCAATTACGTCCGACTCAACCTTTGCCGCGATGGCTGCGATTGCTGCCGACTTTGGGGCCGATGTCGTGGCCCTGAGTGCAGATCGCCACGACCAAGTAGTTGCTGTTGTGAGTCATGTGCCGCACCTGGCTGCCGCCACGTTGATGGGCTTGGCATCTGAGCGCGGCGAAGAGCACGCTGCGTTGCTTCGACTTGCTGCGGGCGGCTTTCGTGATATGACCCGCATTGCTAGCGGGCATCCCGGAATTTGGCTCGATATTTGCGCTGAGAATCGCGAAGCAATTCTCGGTGGCCTCGACGGACTCATCGATGGTTTGCGGCGCATGCGCGAGATCATTCGCGATGACGATAGGGCGGCTCTTCATGAACGCCTGCGACGTGCCCGCGATGCTCGGGCCAATCTGCCAACGCGGGGCATGCGGCCCAACGAACTCGCCGAAGTGCGCATCCCAATTCCTGACCGCACCGGCGCTGCCGCCGAGGTGTTTACGCTGGCAGCCGAGCTTGGCGTGAACATCGCCAGTTTCGAAGTGGTGCATAGCGTCGAGGGCAATCGCGGTGTTGCGATTGTGCTCATTGATGTGAGCACGGCCGATCTATTTCGGGGTGGTCTGGTCGCTCGCGGCTTTCGTCCCGCTATTCAACGGCTCGATTGATGGGTTCGTCCAGCGACATGTACCACGTGCAGCACGTGGATCATCCTCTCGATGCTGTCGTTCGGGTGCCCGGCAGCAAGAGCATTGCGAACCGCGCTCTGGTGTGCGCTGCGCTGGCCGATGGCGAGTCAGTGCTTCGCAATGTTCCCGGCGGCGACGACACCGCAGCGATGCTTGAGTGTGTGTCGTTGCTTGGCGCCGGCGTGGCTGCGTCGACAGATACATCGACTGAGGTAACAGTGCTCGGCACTGGCGCCGTTTTGCGCGACGGGCCAATGACCTTGCCCACGCAGTTGGCGGGCACCACGTCGCGCTTCATTACTGCGGTGTGTGCGCTTGGCTCAGGTCACTACGAAATCGACGGCCTTGCTCCGCTTCGCGCCCGTCCGATGGGTCCGCTTCACGATGCTTTGGTGTCGCTTGGAGTGTCGGTTCAACCCAGCGGTAAGTGGGGTCACCTGCCGGTGGTGATCGAAGGTCTAGGCGTCGCCCATGCTGGCGACGGCAACACTGACGTTGCGCGGACCGTGCAGATGCCCGGCGACATCAGCAGTCAGTACATCACGGCGCTCATGCTGATCGCTCCGTACCTTGGCGGGGGACTCCGCATTGAACTCACCACTCCGCTGGTGTCGCGACCGTATGTGGCGATCACCGCAGCGGTGATGCAGAGCTTTGGCGTGTCCGATGTGATCGTCGCGGACGCTGTCATCAGTGTTGGCCCCGGCCGCTACTCGGCGTGCACCTACGACATTGAGCCCGACGCAAGCTCGGCAAGTTACCCTTTTGCTGCCGCAGCGATTTGTGGCGGCAGTGTTCGTGTCCCCGACCTCGGTAACGATGCCCTGCAGGGCGACGCCGCGTTCGCCGACGTGCTCGCTGCAATGGGTTGCACGGTAGATCGTGGAGTAGACGGCACGGTGGTGTCTCGCCACGGAGTGCTGACCGGCATCACGATCGACATGGCCGAATTATCTGATCTCGTGCCAACGCTTGCTGCGATTGCGCCCTTCGCCTCGTCGCCTACCGAGATCACCGGCGTTGGATTCATTCGGGCCAAAGAGAGCGACCGGCTTGGCGACCTCGTTGGTGAACTCCGCAAGTGCGGTATTGACGCCGTGGAACTCGAAGACGGGTTGCGTGTGCAGCCAGGCTTCGTGAGTGGCGCTGCGCTGAATACTTACCACGATCACCGATTGGCGATGTCGTTCGCTGTGATGGGACTACGCATCTCCGGAATTCGGGTGCACGATCCTGGTGTGGTGTCGAAGAGTTGGCCCGATTTTTGGCTGGCGCTTGAGTCGATGTGCGGTGATGCATGACCACAGTTGCTGCCTTCGATGTGGACGGCACGCTCACCACCCGCGATTGCGTTGTGCCATTTCTCGAGTTGCTGGTAGGCCGGGCACGTTTGGTCGCCGCCATCGTGGGTCGGCCCGTTGCGAGCACGGCCGCACTCGTGACACGCGATCGAGACCGCTTCAAGGCCATTGCGGTGCGCGCCGCGTACGCCGAGCGCGACGCTGATTCGGTAGCCGCCCTTGGTGTGTCGTTTGCCGAACACGTCCACTCGCACCTGTTGCGTGTCGACACGCCAAAGCGGCTCGAGTGGCACCGTCAACAAGGCCATCGAGTGGTGTTGGTGTCGGCGTCGCTTGGCTCGTATTTGCATCCGCTTGGAGCACTGTTCGGCGTCGACGCAGTGTTATGCACCGAGGTCGTTGTTGACGATGGCGGCCGCTACACCGGCGAGCTCGTTGGGGCCAATTGTCGTGGTCCCGAAAAGTTGCGCCGACTCAACACGTGGCTGGCGCAGATGAACATCGAGAACGTCGACCTCTGGGCGTATGGTGACAGCAATGGTGACCGCGAGTTGTTGGGTGCGGCGCGTCACCCGTTCCTTGTGAAGAATTCTCAGGTGTCCGAAGTTCCAGAAGAGTGGTCATGATCCGCGCCATCATCAAAGAAGCCCGCCCCAAGCAGTGGCTCAAGAACATCTTGGTGTTCGCCGCCCCTGGCGCTGCCGGAGTGTTGTCGCACTCGCAGGCACTCGTCCAGACGCTGGTTATCTTGGCGGCCTTTTGTCTCGCGAGTAGCGGCACCTACTACTGGAATGACATCCTTGATGTCGAGGCCGATCGGGCTCATCCAACGAAGCGCAATCGTCCTATTGCTAGTGGCGCCCTGTCCATCGGCCTAGCGCGTGTGCTCGGAACACTGTTGATTATCGCCGGGCCGGCTTTGGCCTTTGCCACGCGCTGGCAAGCGGGCGTTGTGTGCGTGATCTACGTGGTGCTGACCACCACGTACAGCACCATCTGGAAACACATTGCGGTGGTAGACCTCGTTGCTGTAGCTGCAGGTTTCGTACTCCGAGCCATTGCCGGCGCCGAGGCAACCAATGTGCATATGAGCACGTGGTTTGTGTTGTGCACCACGTTTGGTTCGTTGTTCATTGTGGCGGGCAAGCGATACGCAGAGCTGCGAGAACTCGGCGACGCACCAACCATTGCTCGAGCCACTCTCGAGGAGTACACGCTCGAGTTTCTGCGCACGGTGCTTGCTATTAGCTGTGGGGCAACGCTCGTGGCCTACTGCATTTGGGCGTTCGAGTCGAAAGAGTTAGGCGGGTCGCACTGGCCGTCGTACGAACTCTCTATCGTTCCGATGCTCACTGCGCTGCTGCGCTACTTGTTGATCATCGAGCAAGGCCATGGTGCCGCGCCCGAGGAGATCTTCGCTGCTGACCGAGCCCTGCAGGTGCTCGGAGTAGTTTGGGTCATTGTCTTTGCCTCGGGGGTATATATCAAATGACGTCGAAATCGTTCGATGAGATTCTGCGCAGTGTCGATGGAGTCGATGGGTGGATGTCGCCCGATCAGGCGCGTGCGTTGTTCGATGCGGCGTGGGGCTGTCGCAGTGGCGACCAAATTGTTGAGATCGGTAGCTTCCGAGGGCGCAGCACGGTGGTTCTCGCGTCGGCTGCACCCGAAGGTGTCAGCGTGATCGCCATCGATCCTCACGCAGGTAACGACCGCGGCCCGCAAGAACTTGATGGCTTTGTCGAGCAGGCCCAGGGTGACCACGAGATCTTCAACGCCAATCTGGCCAATGCTGGTGTTGCCGATCGGGTGCGTCACATACGCGCAATGAGTAACGAAGCGCACGATCAGGTGCAGGGCGGCATTGCTGTGTTGTACATCGACGGTGCTCATCGTTATGCCCCAGCGTTGCAAGACATTCGCGAGTGGGGTGCTCGCGTGGTGCCCGGCGGAACAATGCTGATTCACGACTCGTTTTCATCGGTGGGTGTGACCGCCGCCATTGCCCGTGAGTTGATGTTTGGATCCCGCTTTCGTTACGTCGGTAGGGCCCGTTCGATGACCATCTATCGAGCCGATTTGAGGAGCAGTGTCGGCGCTCGGTTGATGAACATGGCGCGTCAGAAGATGCAGTTGCTGTGGTTTGTAAAGAACGTGACGCTCAAGGTTCTGCTCAGTGCAGGCCTCGGCAAGGCACTCAAGCGTTTCGGCCGGCCAGTGCCCGAGTGGCCGTACTGATGCCGCAGATGCACCTGTCGCGTCTCGCTGGTTGGGGCCGCACCGCTGTGAGCGGCGCGCGCTTGTTGCCGGTGAACGACAGCAACGTGGCCGAGGCAGTTCGTGCTGCACCGCAGCGCGGGGCGTTGGCGCGCGGTCTTGGCCGTTCGTATGGCGACGCCGCTCAAAACGGCGGAGGCCTTGTGCTGCGCCTTGCTGGCGACGCAGGCGGGGCCCTGCTCGACATTGCGAAGCGCGAGGTCACTGTTGGCGCTGGCGTGAGCATCGACGATCTGTTGCGGGTGCTGGTGCCGCAGGGTTTCTTTGTGCCGGTCACACCGGGCACGCGCTTCGTCACCATTGGCGGTGCAGTGGCCAGTGATATACATGGCAAGAACCATCACCTCGAAGGTTCGTTCGGCAACCACGTGAGACGCATCTCGATGCTGCTTGCCGACGGCAGCGTGGCCGAACTGAACCCGGCTTTGCGTGCTGATTTGTTTTGGGCGACGATCGGCGGCATGGGGCTCACGGGTGTGATCCTTGATGTCACGATCAACGTGATCCCGATTGAGACCAGCAAGTGCATTGTGGACACCACGCGAGCGCACGACCTTGATCACGTAATGACGTTGATGGAGGAAGGCGATGATCGTTATCGCTACGCGGTTGCGTGGATCGATCTGATGGCCACGGGACGTCATCTCGGTCGCAGCATTTTGTCGCGTGGTGAGCACGCCACGCGTGAGCAACTCGGGTCTGACAACGATGGCCCTCCGCTCGAATATTCGCCTTCGGTGCTTGTGTCGGTTCCGCCAATCGTTCCGATCAGCGCGCTGAATCGGGTCTCGGTAAAGGCGTTCAACGCAGCATGGTTTCGCAAGGCGCCGCTGTATCGAGTGGGCGAACTCCAAACCATTGCTCAGTATTTTCACCCACTCGACATGGTTGGCCGATGGAACCAAGCGTACGGCCCGCGCGGATTCGTGCAGTACCAAGTGTTGGTGCCCGTTGGCGAAGAGAACGCGTTGCGTCGGGTGGTCGAGCGACTTGCTACATCAGGCGCCGCCAGCTTCGTGACGGTGCTCAAGCGCTTCGGCGCAGCGAACCCGTCTCCGCTGAGTTTTCCTGCGCCAGGTTGGACGCTCACCCTCGATGTTCCGGCCGGTACACGCGGCCTCGCAGCGATGCTGCATGAACTTGATGATGTGGTTCTCGACGCTGGCGGCAGGCACTACATGGCGAAGGATTCGCACACCACCCCCGATGCGATTCTGCGCGGCTACCCCCGTCTTGCCGAGTGGCAGGCCATCCGCAACAGCGTTGATCCCGAAGGTGTCTGGCAGAGCGATCTCGGCCGACGTCTTGGGCTGATCGCAGCAGCGTACTGAATATCTCGTTCACGAAATCGAAGGACACCATGCAGAACTCATTTGGAGAACCACAGACGATCGTGTTGTTGGGCGGCACCAGTGACATTGGGCTGGCCATAGTTCGCGAGCTTGAGTCGGCGGCACTGCGCCATGTGGTTCTTGCTGTGCGCAACCCCGACAGCGCCGAGGCGCAAGCTGCGGCTGCTGGGCTGCGCTCGCCGAAGGTAGAGGTTTCGGTGATGGCGTTCGATGCCGTGCTGAGCGACACCCATTCGACCTTCATCGATTCGGTGGTCGCAGTCGTTGGCGATCTCGATGTAGTGGTGATGGCATTCGGGGTGCTTGGCGAGCAGAGTGCATTCGACGCTGACCCAGCCGCTGCGGCACGCGCCGTCACGGTGAACTACACCGGCGCAGTGAGTGTCGGCTTGGCCGTGGCAGCTCGCCTGCGTCGGCAGGGCCATGGACGCTTAGTGGTGCTCAGTAGTGTGGCCGGCGAACGCGTCCGGAGCTCGAACTTTGTGTACGGGTCATCGAAGGCGGGTCTCGATGGGTTTGCTCAGGGCCTTGGCGATTCGCTTGAAGGCACAGGCGCCAAGGTGCTGGTGGTGCGTCCCGGTTTCGTTCACTCGGCGATGACAGCGGGCATGGCTGCGGCACCATTTTCGACGACACCCGACAAGGTGGCTGAGGCCACGGTGAAGGCGCTGAGATCAGGTGCGCGCACGGTATGGACGCCCGGCATCTTGCGAGTGGTCTTCAGCGTGCTCAGGCACCTGCCGGGGGCACTTTTTCGCCGACTTCCGCTGGGCTGATGCCGTCGCCGGTGGTGCATCGCTGGTAGAGCAGTATCTCTGGGCGCATAACGTCGCCTTGGGGTGAGCTCATCCGGCGCGCGCCGTAGCTGTGTACGAGGCAGAAATCTCGAGCCACCACTTCGTTGGGGGCGGACGAACCGAAGTTGTCTGAGGCATTGTTCTCGTGCCATGCGGTCCAGAAGTTGGTAAGGATGAGCCAGTCGGCAGAGCGAACATCGGCCGCAAGGCTTGAGCCCTCCTTGTCGGCAAGGCCCGGGTCCATCTCGATGTAATACGTGGCGGGGTTGAGTTCGGGGAACATCCAATAGAACACGACGTCGCTGTAGATCGTGCGACTCAGGTCGGCGGGCCCCACGAGCAGACGTTGCCCGGGTCGAATGCGGGGGCTGAGGTCGGCGATGAGTTCGTTCGAGGCTTTCGCAGCGTCGATATTGCCCATCCAAAACTCGCGGTCGCCGCGTTGCACATGAAACGGCATGGGCTTGTTGCCCACGCTGACTCGCACGTGCAGCAGGTACGTGCGATACGTGTAGAACGGGCAGACGACAAGCAGCATCAGGGCCACGAGAGCGAACGAGATTGCGACGCGACAGCGAGGGGCGATGGCTCGTTTGCGCCACGCAAGGAACTCGATAATGGTGGCTGGCACCAGCGAGAAACAAACGCACACGACCCACGCGAGGTGCGTCGAGTCGGGGCGCTGCATTGCCTGCGGCAAGATGCCGAGACCAAACAGTGCGCCCATCATAAGCGACACTCCGCGACCGCCAAGGTTGCCTCGTTTGAGCGCCCTGCGAGCCACCAAGAGGTTGAGTGCAATCACTGCGAGCATGGCAAAGAACCACACGAACAGTTGTCGGTTCCATTGCAGAGCGGGCAAGCCCCACCACGGTGGAGCCTGCTCGACGATCCACTGCAGCCCGGCGTCGAATCCGTTCCAGCTTGGTGGCACCGGCAGGGCGCGGCCTGGACGAAGGTGCACTACGGGATCGATCACCATGCCGCGAAAGCTTGGACCGATACCAGCGACGAAAAGATGCACGATGAGTGGCGACACACCGAGGATCAGGCCGCGAAGGTACGGCATGAATGTGCCGCGTGATCGGAACCAGAGCAGCCAGCCGTGCGCCAAGGTGAGGGCGATGATGAGATCTGGTCGAAAGCTCAGCGCAAGTCCGGTGAGTGTGCCAGCAACCAACGCGCTACGCACGATGCTGCGCCGACGTTCCTTCGCGTCGATCGACGATGCGATGTTGTAGGCGCGAACGGCGAACACCAGGCTCCAGACACCAAGCGCGATGCCGCCCTCCCAAGCCATAGCCGACAGTCCAATTGGCGTAATGACGATGACGGTGCAGACAAGCGCACAGACAGTCGCAGCGGCGCGTCCCCACACTCGGGTGAGCGCATAGATGCCGAAGATGACTCCGAGGTGTTGCAGCAATCCAAAGGTGCGCTCGCTCGCAAGTGTGTGACCGAACACGCCGTACCAACCAACGAGTGCATCGAGCGAACCGGGGCCGTACAGGTGTAAGAAGTCGACGTTAGGTATGTCGCCGCGAGCCATGCGCTCGGGGAAGTAGAGCATGAAGCCCTCCTCCATTGTGCTGCCCGTTGTTGAGTACAGGCCTCGAAGCGGCAGCGCTACCGCAAGCGCGATGATCGCGTGGCACACAAAGTCGATTCGCTGGGGTAGGCGGGCGCGAAGTTTGGAGCCCGATACGAACGCTTGATGCGGCTCGATTTCGGGTTCCGGCGCAAGCGGTTCTGCAGGCGCGAAGGATTGCAACGAATGGTCAGACACTGAGCCGAGATTGTAGATGAGTTCACCCTGATGCCGAGGGAGCGCGGCGTGCTCTTCTACAATCCGATGCGATGGTTCTGCTCGACTCGTTTGGTACTCAATCTTTTGCTGCTGCAGTGGCGCTTGTGCACGTATGACACCCACCGAGCAGATTGAAGACCTCGCTTCTGGGATGACTCGGATGGGAGTGCGACGCGTGCATGTGTTGGCGTGGCGCGACCTCGAAGATCCTGATGCTGGAGGCTCAGAGTTGCACGCGCACGAGTTCATGCGCCGCTTTACCAGCGCCGGCCTGCAGGTGCTGCATCGCACCTCTGCCGCAGTTGGAGTTCCAGAGACCAGTGAGCGAAGCGGATATTCGGTGGTGCGACGGGGCAATCGATTTAACGTGTTCCCGCGAGCAGTCGCCTCTGAGATCACCCATCGAATGGGCGACTACGACGCGCTCATCGAGATTTGGAATGGCGTGCCGTGGCTATCGCCGTTGTGGTGCCGCAAGCCCAGCATTGTGTTCTTGCATCACGTTCATGGGCCGATGTGGGAACAGATCCTGCCGGGTCCGTTCGCTGCGGCCGGACGGTTTATGGAGACCCGAATGGCGCCGCCTGTGTACAGGCGGTCGCGCGTGTTAACGCCGTCCGAGGCCACTCGCGAAGAGTTGCTCGCGTTGGGCTTTCACAGCGACAGGGTGACTGCAGTGAACAACGGCGTCGATCCGTATTTCAGCCCAGGCGCCGAACCCGACGCTGCGCCAACGGTGGTGGCTGTGGGGCGCCTTGCCCCGGTGAAGCGTTTCGATCGACTGATCGAAGCAACCGTGCATGCGCACAAAAGAGTGCCCGAGATGAAGCTGATCATCGCCGGCGAAGGTCCAGAGCGGCCGCGACTCGAAGCCTTGATTCGCGAGCACCAGGCGCAGTCGTGGATCTCTATGGTCGGCCACGTGACACGCGAGGGCTTGCTCGATCTGTATCGGCGCGCGTGGCTCGTGAGCAGCGCGTCGCTCGCCGAGGGTTGGGGCCTCACAATGACCGAAGCTGCTGGCTGTGGCACGCCAGCGGTAGCCACCGACATCAGCGGCCATCGATGCAGCATTGTCGATGGTGTCACTGGCCAATTGGCCAACCTCGACAACCTCGGCCGTGTCATGGCCGAGATGCTGATCAACCACGAACTCCGGTCTCAGATGGGTGAGGCAGCGTTACGGCGAGCGCAGACACTCACGTGGGATGCGTCGGCGCTCGGCATCATCAAACAGCTGCACGGCGAAGTGCTACGCCACAAGCAGCGCAAGGCCACCCGGTACCAAACGGCGCGCTATGCGTGAACACAGCGCCTTGATTTCTCGTGTTTCGCCCCAGCAGTGGAAACCAGGCACGCAAGTTGTGGCGCTCCTTTCGCTACTGGTGTCGTTGCCGCTACTCGTGACCTTGGTATCGCTGAGCAGACACCATTGGAACCCAGTTCTCGACTTGGCGATGACCGAGTTTCGGGTGCGTGATGTCGGCACGTGGCATACCCCACTCATTGGGCTACCCGGCCGTATCGGCGATCAACCAAATCAAGGCAGCCACCCTGGCCCGCTGAGCTTTTATCTGCTTGCGCCCGTGTACCGGTTGTTCGGCGGGACCTCGTATTCGCTCGAGGTGGGGTCAGTGCTGATTCATATCAGTGCGGTAGCAGCTTCACTTGCGCTGGCATATCGACGCGGCGGCCGCAGTATGGCCATCGCTGTGGCAGCCATGCTTGCTGTTGTGCTGCGCGGCTTCGGCAGCAACGTGCTCAGCCAACCGTGGAACCCGTACCTCCCGCTGATGGCGTTTGTCGCAGTGCTGCTCGGCGTGTGGTCGATTCTTGAAGGTGACACCGTTGCGCTGATCGTGGTTGTGGTGGCTGGCACGCTGTGTATGCAGACCCACGTGCCCTACGTAGGCATGGTGGGTGGCGTCGTCGCCGCTGCGTTGGGTTGGCTGCTGATTCGTCGCCGCGTGTTGCCGGGCGTCGCTACAATCGACATGCCTCATCTGAAACGCAACGGGCTGATTGCGGCAGCGTTGGGTGTGGTGTTGTGGTTGCCGCTCGTTGTTGATCAGGTGCGGCACGCCCCCGGCAACATCTCGAAACTGGGCACGTACTTTCAGCATCCGCCGTCGCAGAGCATCGGTCTGCGACGAAGTGCTCAGTTGCTGTTCGAACACTTCAACGTGTTTCGAGTGGTCGTTGAGGCCTTCAACCAAGCCGACTACTTCAAGAGCACGGCGTTCACCATCAACGGTTCGGCAATCCCGGGTGCAATGGTGCTTCTTGTGTGGGCGCTGTGCGCACTGCAGGCGTGCCGGCTTCGCCATCGGCTACTGATTCACCTCAACGTCGTTATCGGCGTATGCCTTGCGCTTGCGGTGATCTCGATGAGTCGCATCTTTGGCATCGTTTGGTACTACTTGATGTTCTGGCTGTGGAGCATCGTGGCACTTTCAGCGATGACAATCGCGTGGACGTTGGTCGAAACGATGCGTCGCGCCTGGCCTGCGCGCAGTGGGCAGTTGCGGGCCAGCGCCACTGTTGCTGCTGGGCTCGTTCTCGCGGCGTCTACTGCGGCTTTCTCGTATAGCGCTGCGCGCGCCGAGCCACCCGAGTATTACCTCTCGCGTCCACTCGATGCACTGGTGCATCCCACGGCCCTGGCGCTCGAGGCTGGCACAGGCGCGGCAACGGGGCGTGACGGTCGATACTCGGTGATCTGGCGAGACGCAGCGTTCTTCGGCTCGCAGGGCTATGGCCTGTTGAACGAACTCGATCGACGGGGCTTCAACGTGGGCGCAGTGCCGTACTTTTATACGACGGCCACAACGCAGCGCGTGATAGATCCGGCCACCGCCACCGCCGAAGTCATTTTTGCCACGGGTGGCTATGTAGACATTTTCCGCGCCAAGCCGGAGGCGGTCGAGGTTGCGCACACCGACCCGAGGTCGCCACAACAGAAGCAGCAATACGACTCGCTCAGCGCCGAAGTTGTCAAAGGTCTGCAGGACGAAGGGCTGGAAGAATTGGTGCCCACGATGAAGCTCAACCTGTTTGGCGTGCAACTCGATCAGCGTGTGCCGCGTCGAATCAATACGCTCATCGATCGCATGCTGCAGCTCGGCCAAGCAACCTCGGTGTTCATCGCCCCACCCGGAACGACCGACTAACCCATGCCTCTCATTATGCAGCTCCGCAGTTTTCATCGCCGGCGTATCGCCATTCCGGTGACGGCGAATTCGTTGGTACTCGATGTCGGCAGTGGCGACAAACCGCACTGGCGCGCCGATGTATTGGTCGATCGTTTCCCTGGCGCCGAGCACGCCATCCAACGATCTGGCTCGCAGGCGGCGCGCACACCGCGCCCAATGTTCGATGCCGATGTCACCGACATGCCATTCGCCGACAAGGTGTTCGATTACGTGATCTGTTCGCATCTCCTTGAGCATGTGCTCGATCCAGCAGCTGCAATCCGCGAGATGGTGCGTGTTTCGAAGGCCGGCTACATCGAGGTGCCTCAGGCGGCAAGCTCGAAGATCATCGACTTTCCGAGCCATCTGTGGTGGTGCCGGTACGACGGCACCACGCTTGAGTTCGAAGCTAAACAGGGTCACGCCTTCGATCCAGAGATCGAGAGCTTTGTGCGGCGTGGGCCAATCGAGCGCGAGCTCAATGCGCTTATCGATCGCTACTTCGACGATTGGGTGATCGCCGTTTCGTGGACAGATGATCTTGCGCATCGCGTGGTCGGCACGGTCGACGCGGCGCTTGTCGAGCAAGTGGCCATTGCCGATGTGCATCACAAGAACGTCGAGACCTTCGCCGTGCGGGTGTTGACGAAAGTGTTCACGGTTCCTCAGCGCTCAAAGCGGCGCAAGGGTCCGGTGCTGTACGACTCGATCGTGAAGCCCGAGATGCGAACCGGCGCACGGCACGAACTTGAGCAGCGCCTTTACAGGTCCGACGCCGTCAACTGATCTGACGGCGCAGCCTGCTCGATGTCGGTCACCTCTGTTGTTTGCGGCCAGCGCCGGTCGAGCACCCACGCAATTGATACAGCGGTGACGATGGCGATGAACGGCAACATGGGTGTATGAAACCGCGGGTTACCCCACGACGTGAGCGGGATGATCTGTAGCCCCAACAGTGTGATTGCGATGATCGCGCAGCGCGGCCCAGTACGACGGTTGCGCCGCCACCCAGCGAACAACAGCGCAAGACCGGGCAGCGCAACAATCCACGTGAAGTGGTAGTAGCCGTCAGTGGTGATGTCAACCGCTCGACGGAGTCCGGATGGCAAGGTGAGATCTGAGCCATTGCCGAGCGCCTCGGCGAGCGTTCCGTGGTCTTGGTGCATCATCAACACGAAGCGTTTGGGAATCTGGCGCAACTCTTCGCCCGGGTGGTCGTAGATGAAGTGGAGTGCCGCCTTGGTGTTGGCCGGGTTGCGGATCTCTTCTGGTAGTCCTGGATCGGCGCACCACGCGTGGTTGGCCCACGAGAATCCGCCGTCGGAGCCAGGGAACCGAGACATACACATGCCGTCGCCGAGGTTGGTTGAGATGGGGATGAACTTGCCGAACACAACGGCATTGCGAACGGTGAGCGGCGTGAGTACCAGCAACACGGTGATTGAGGCCCAACCGAGATGCCGCAGTGCCGAACGCCATCCTGCGCCGGCGCACAGCGCAGCGATGCCGAGGCCGATGAACACGGGCAGCGAGAAGGGACGGATAAGTAGTGAGGCGCCCATCGCTACGCCGAACCACAGCAGGCGCTTGCGGCTCATTGGCCCGGTGGACCAGTCGTGATCCATCAAGATCGCAACGCAAAGCAACGCGCTGAAAATGAAGGTGGTCTCTACGGAGTAGGTGGCGACACCGATGACGAGACTCGGGTAGAAGGCGACGAGGGCAGCCGCAATGATTGCAACGCGATGGTTGAACGCCCGACGAGCAATGAAATAGACCAGCGCGATGGAAGCGGTTGACAGCAACACGTGAAGCATGGCTGTGAGTTGGGCTTGGCTGCCGGGCAACGGTGTGTGTAGCCCGAGCCAGTAGACAACCGAGAGCACGAGCGGGTAACCAATGGGGTAGTACGAGGTGGCCTTGCCGGTGATGTACGACACGTAGCCGTGGCCGCGGGCGATCTCGTTACCGAAGAACCAGTACGAGTATTGATCGCCGTTGATCTGCCAATCTTCGGGAGTGCTGCGGGCGGCCCACAGCCCCCAGGCGAGACGGAGGAGGCAGCCGACGAGAGCGATCACCGCCAACTGTTGGCCGTTGCGTGTGCGCAAAAAGTGTCGAGCCCGATCTACCAAAACCACGGCTGCCAGTATGTCACGCAGGCCTATCAGCAACCCGAAGCGTCGGTTAGAGTCTCGCCAATGCGCGATCGTCCGCTGAGTCTTTTCGCCACGGCTCGCATTCGTTCGTTGCGAGACAGATTGGTGTTGCTCCACTCGTTGCATCCAACAGTTGTGCTCGTGGCGATCGCTGTGGTTCTATCGGTTTGGGTTTACTCGCCGCTGCTGTTCCATCTGCGCGGTGCGACGCCCGCAGATCCCGATAGCGCGTTGTTTGTGTGGTCGATGGCCCATGCTCCGCGTCAGTTGTTTCACGGCAGCAATCCGTTTTTTAGTAGCGCAATCTTTGCCGTTAGTGGGGGAGCGAACCTGGCGTACAACGCAACCGCGCCGCTGTTGGGTCTCGTGATGTATCCGTTCACAGCATTGCTCGGACCCGTCGCTGGGTTCAACCTTCTGGTCGCACTTACGCCAGTAGCGAACACGCTTGCCGCTCGACGGTTACTTCGGGTGCTCGCGTCTCGCAGCGGTGTTTCTGTCTCGCTCGGAGCGCTCGTTATTGGCTTCTCGCCAATGGTGATGATGCATAACGGTGCCCGGATGCAGTTGGCGTTTCAGGCCGTAGCACTGCTGCTTCTCGCCGAACTGTTCGCGCTAGGGCGCAACGCGCTCGCTGGTGCACCAATGTCCCGCCGCAGCATGGTGACTGCGGGAGCGCTCGCCGGAGTGCAGATGTGGATTGGTTCCGAACAGTTGGCCATCGTGACGATCGTGGTCGCGGTAACGGCGCTGGTCGCTGTGGCTCTATATCGCTTCGCACAGGGGCCGTCAGCGTTACGTTGGCATCGCCGCGACGTGGGTTCGGTTGGACGCGGGCTGGCCGTAATGCTGATTGTTGCAGCGCCGTTTCTCGCTGAGTTCTTGTTTGGGGCACAACGCTACGCCGATGGCTATCACGTGGCTGCGCGTCCGCTGTTTGGCCTGCGAATCGCGAACCTGGTCACTCCCACAGAGGCAACGCTGCTTCGCACTCACATTCCGTTGTCCATTGATCGCATTCAGATGAGTGTGTTCCGCAACGAAGACACCGGCTATCTCGGTCTGCTTGCGCTGGGATGTGTCTTGGTAACTCTTGCGACCTGGCGGCGTCGCACCACACTGCAACGGGCCGCCGTGTTGGTGGGTGTGAGCTGCTTCGCGCTGGCACTTGGGCCCACGATTCGTTGGTCGGGAACCGGAAACGGTCTGGCAGGGCCATGGCGATTGTTCGAGCAGATGCCGGTGTTACGCGAGATCGTCGCGAACCGAATGTCGGTCGGGCTGTTCGTCATGCTTGGAGTGCTCGTGGCGACCGTGGGACAGTCCGTGGTGGAGCCCGAGTCACCCGGGCACCGCGGCACCGAGCGATCGTTGCGCGCATTGTGTTGGTGTATTCCGCTGCTGCTCATCCCTGCGCAGCTGCAGCACACCAAGGATGTGTCATCGTCGGCTGATGATCTGCTCAAAGAACGCTGCAGCAACACGCTTGTTGTGACTGCCCCTCAACCGCTCGAGCAAGAGGGCATGGCCTGGCAGGCGCGAAGCGATTTCGCTTTCAACCTCTATCGGGGCTTCGCATTCCGTGGCTCTACGTTGCCAAAGGGTGATCGCTTGCTGATCGACGACATCGCCGAGAGCGGTTCCGGCGACGATGCGGCCATCACGGCTGCGGCCCGGCAACTCTCGTCGCTTGTTATCGGATGCCTCGTGGCTCCATCGAACTTGCTTGAAGTGGCCGAGAATCTCACACCTGTGTTGGGTCTGCCGATCATCGCTGGCGATGTGGCCGTATGGGCCCTCGCCAGCTCATAGCTGCCAAGTGACACCGGCGAAGCTACAGTGAGCGCAAGTGGAAGTGGGTCACGACTTGGCTGGGGAAGCCTCCGAAATGCACGGTGATGGTGGTGATCGGTTGTATCGCCAGCTCATCGTCGCGGTTACCGCAGCTGCGGCGGCGTGGAGAATTTTCTACTTGGTGGCCGCTAAGTGGGGTCGTCAGCTGATGTTGAACGACTCGTTGTATTACAGCTCGCAGGCCTTCCAAAATGCCCAAGGGCATTGGTTTCGAAATGTGCTTGGCGACCACCCCGGAGCGGAGCACGCGCCTCTCACCTCGGTGCTGCTGACGCCATCGAGTCTGCTGTCGAACCATGAGTTTTGGCAGCGCGCCACGAACACGTTGGTGGGCATTGCTGCCATCCCATTGATAGCAATGGTTGCCCGACGCGTTGGCGGTCGTCGCGTCGCAGTGATCGCCGCAGCCATCGCAGCCGTTTATCCGAACTTGTGGATGAACGACTCGGTCATCATGTCTGAGACATTGGCCACGGTGCTTGCTGTTGCTGCGTTGTGGTTCGCGCTTCGTTATCGCGATCGATGCGATGTGAGCAGCGCACTGGCGCTTGGCGTAGTCGTTGGCTTCGCAGCCTTGGCGCGAAGTGAGTTGTTGCTACTCGCGCCCTTGTTCGCTCTGATCGGTCTGCATAGCCAACCAATCCGGCAATGGGCGGGCCGCAGTCTTGTCATCATTCTTGCGACGCTCGCCGTGCTCGCGCCGTGGGTGGCATACAACGCCACCCGCTTCGACAGTTTGGTGATCGTCACCACCAACGAGGGCGGTGCGCTGAGAGGCGCAAATTGCGACGAAACCTATAGTGGCCCGGCCATGGGCGGTTGGTCGGTGTTGTGCGTGCTCGACAACATCGATCGACCCGATGAAGACGCCTCAGAGCGCGCAGTGCGCCTTCGTCACGAGGCCGTGACCTACATCAAGGATCATGCCAGTCGATTGCCCGTAGTTGTGGCAACGCGGTTGCTGCGTGCTGCCGATCTGTACGGCGTGGGTGACCTGGTTCGTTTCGACGTGGGCGAAGAGCGTGCCAAGTGGGCGTCGTGGGCTGGAATTGTTTGCTGGTGGTTCTTGGCTCCGCTGGCAGTGCTGGGCTGGTGGCGTCAACGTCGTGCAAACGGTTGGATTTTGCTGGCGCCCGCCGTCGGGGTGTTGGTCACAACCGTGGTGTTTTACGGGGCGCATCGTTTGCGTTCGCCGATGGAACCCGTCGTGATCATTTGCGCTGCAGTTGCACTCGCTCAATGGATACCCACACCGTCGTTTGTGTCGCGTGGGCGGGCGTGATGGCCGACATCAATCGAGCTGTTGAGAACGAAGTTGCCGATGCCGCTCCGTATCGAGCGCGCATCGCGTATCAGCCTGCTCTCGATGGTGTGCGAGCAATTGCTGTCACGATGGTGTTGCTGTTCCACGGCGGAGTTTCGTGGATGAACGGCGGCTACTTCGGTGTGTCCGTGTTCTTTACGCTGTCGGGCTTTTTGATTACGTCGCTGTTGTGCAGCGAGTTCTCGAGTACTCAACGAGTAGCACCCGGGGCGTTCTATGTGCGGCGAGCAAAGCGTCTCTTGCCTGCCAGCGTCGTGTGTTTGTCGGTGGTGTCGGTCATGGCTTCGGCCAATGCCTGGACCGCCGCCAATCACGTGCGCAGAGATCTGCTGGGCTCGCTCGGTCAGGTCGCTAACTGGGTTCGGCTGTTCGCCGGCGAGAGCTACGTTGATGCGCAGAGTGCGAGTGCCGGCTTCCGCTCGCCGCTCGATCACTATTGGTCGTTAGCGATTGAAGAACAGTTTTACTGGATCTGGCCGCTGGCGTTTTGGGGTCTTGCGCGGTCGGCGCGTCGGCGTGGCGTGAGCCTTACTTCGGTTGTATGCGTCTGCACGGCAGTGTTCGCCGCATGCGCGCCGTTGATTGCAGCGGTGTGGGGCAGCGACGCGGCGTACTGGGCCACCCCTGCTCGCGCTGGTGAGATCTTGTTGGGCGCTTTGGTGTCGGTGCTTTTGTCTGAGGGCCGCGTGCGCGCTGCTCGCTGGATGGCTCCCCTCGGC
Organism: Ferrithrix thermotolerans DSM 19514; assembly: GCA_945861025.1. Lineage (GTDB taxonomy): Bacteria > Actinomycetota > Acidimicrobiia > Acidimicrobiales > Ilumatobacteraceae > WLMZ01. The sequence continues at coordinate 136,722 of CAMASN010000001.1, read as the reverse complement.
CTCGCCTTGGTGCTTGCGTTTGGATTTGTGCTGCCCGCAGCGAGCGGCCCGGCGTACAGCGGCGGGTTCCCTGTGTTGGCGTTGGCCAGCGCGATGTTGCTGCTTGGCTTGCAGCGCGAGGGTTTCGTGCGCTCGCTGTTGTCGTGGCGGCCCTTCGTATCGTTGGGCCGCATCAGCTACGGCGTCTATCTGTATCACCTGCCTGTGTTTGTGTTCATGACGAGTCAGCGAATAGCGCTCGATGGGTGGGCGTTGTTGGCATCACGCTGTGCGGTAACGCTCGCGATAGCGATCACGTCGTATCAGCTCATTGAGCAGCCGATCCGACGCGCTACTTGGGCGGGTGTTCGCACGGCAGTCACCGCCGCTGCAGCCTCCCTGGCCGTCGTTGCGTTGGTTGCGGCCGTTCCCGCAGCAGCGGGTAGCTACTGGGGTGTCAGCGCCTCGTCGCGCTTGATCGCAGCAATTCCGATCGATGCCCCATCCACTCCGCTTGTCGTGCAGTCGACGACCGCTGACACCGAGGCGGCGAGTCCTGCGTCAACACCCGCAACATCCACGCCTGCGGCGCTGCCACAGCTCAGTAGGCCGGTGCGTATCTTGGTGGTCGGCGACTCGATCGCCGAAGCAACCGGACAAGGACTCGTGGCGTGGGCCGCCGCCAATCCAACCGTTGCTCAAGTGTCGCTTGCAGTCAGCGCAGGTTGCGGCTTCGTGCGTGGGGGCACTGTAGCTACCGACGGCAAGGTGCCGTTCAAGAGAGACTGCGATGAATTGCTCGACTATGCGCTGCCCAAAGATCTCGCCGAGCTTCGTCCCGATGTTGTTGTGATGCTCGTGTGGGCGCGAGACCAAGCGCCGCGACAATGGAGTGAGTCTGAGGGAGAGCTCACGCCGCACGACAATGCATTTTTGGTGCGGCTCTCCCGTGATTACGAAGCCATAACCCGCGAGATCGTCGCAACAAGCGACGCTCGCGTTGTGTGGATCCGCCCGCCGAAAGGTGACAGTTGGTGGCTCGATCTTGACTCGCCATTCTCGGACGAGTCGGCGCACGAGATCGTCGAGGGCGTCATGCATCGGGTGGCCGAGGCAAATACGAGGCGGGTCGAGGTGCTCGATCTGCGGACATGGATGGAGTCCGACGGAGTCGCTCTCGATCATGCGGCACGTCCCGATGGGCTGCACTTCACCATCGGGGCGGCCACCGACGTAGCCACGCGGTGGCTCGGGCCGCAGTTGGTGCTGGCTGCTACTCGCTTCAGCGAGTGACTCGACTCGTTAGCCCGGCAGCAGTTTCGTCGCGTGCTTCAGTAACGACAACGCACCCTGCTTAGCGGGGCGACGGTGGTGTGATTGGGTGTGATCATCCTGCGCCGCCATTGAGGAGCGGTGTTGCACAAACCAGTCGTAGCTTTGCGCAAACATCTCATCGTTGGAGTAGCGCGGGGTCCAGTCGAGCGCCAGCGTGGCGTGCGCAGTGTCGAACCACATCGACTTGCTATACATGATCCAGTGATACGGGGCGAAGGGCGCGAGGCCAAGGCCAGCGGCCACTCGCATTGCCATCGATGCTGGTCGGGCAGGCAGCGAGCGCACGCGAGAGTGGGTGCCGGCGTGAGCGCACACATGCTCGAGCGTTTCGCGCATGGTTGAGAACCGGTCGGTGCCAGCGTTGAAAATCATTGGGCCGCTACTTGCGCCGGCCCGTATACAGATGTCGGCGAGGTCGTCGGCATGTACAAACTGGTAGCGGTTTGAGCCGTCGCCGAGCACGAACACATCGGCGCCGTCGGCGATCCAATCGAACAGAATTCCGAAGATGCCGAGGCGGCCATGACCCAAGATGGTGCGGGGTCGAACGATAGTGACATCGAGTCCGTGAGACGTTGCCTCGAGACATGCCCATTCGGCAGCCAGCTTGGCGTGACCGTAGGCCTCGAGCGGCGACGGAACAGTTGAGGGCATGACGGGGTTTGAGGCTGGAATGCCGAACACCGCGCTCGACGACGTATGCACAACCTTGCTGACGCCCGAGTCGAGGCAGGCCGAAAGCAACAGGCGCGTGCCATCGACATTCACGCTTCGCAGCAGTTGCTCGTCTTTGGCCAGCGGCACCTGGGCCACGTTGTTATAGACAACGTCGACGCCTTCGACAGCGGCGCGAACCACGGCTGCGTCTCTGATGTCGCCGCGGACGAACTCGACGTCGGCGTCGGGGGCCGGGGCGTTGAGATCGAGCACGCGCACGGTGTGGCCGCTGTTGCGTAACTGCGTTGCGAGTAGCGCGCCGAAATAACCGCTGCCGCCGGTGACCAATGCCGTGGTGCTCACAGTTCGAGGCCTTCGGCGCGACACCACTGAATGCTGCGACGCATGCCGTCGTACAGTTCGAACTGAGGGTCGTAACCCAACTCTTCGCGAGCGGCATCGATGTCGCACGCGATCGAGTGGGCCATCTCGCCCATCACATGAAGCTGCTGCTGATAACGGCCAGTGCCTTGGATGAGCCGGTCGGCGCGCTCGGCGATGCGACCAGCAATCACCGGCAATTTCATGGCGCCCGGCTTCACCTCGTAACCCTCGTCTTTGAGCGCACGGCCAACGGTCTCGATGATCTCGTTCACGGTGTACGGCCGAGCGTCGGCGATCCAGTAGCCGCGCCCCGACGTGTTTGGAGTGAGCTCGGCTCGCACGATGCCCTGCACGAGGTTGTCGAGAAACACCATCGAGCGACGCTGAGTGCCAGCGCCGAACTTGGGGAACTTGCCGCCGCGAACCATGCGGAAGAAGGTGGTCTGGCGCGGTGGCTGTAGTGGGCCGTAGAACCATGGTGGGCGCACAATGACTGCATCGAGGCCTTGCTCGACCTGCGCAAGCACAGCGAGTTCGCCGTGCATCTTCGACTTGCCGTAGCCGAGGTACGGGTTATACGGCTCGTGCGCTCGAAAGGTGTCGTGCTCGGATGGGTTAGTGCCAAAGGGCGAGTTTGAGGACACGTGCACCATGCGCCGCAATCCGGCGCGGTGAACGGCGTTGGCCATGTTGGCGGCACCGGTGGTGTTCACATCGACGAAGTCGCTGACCTTCCCCGGATGAATGACTCCAGCAGTGTGGATCACGTCGGTGTCCGCGGGCAGGCCGTCGAGGAGGCGCTCGAGCGAACGCGGATCGGTGACCGAGCCGATGACGGTTTCGACATTGGTCGAAACGTCGCGCACGGATTGTGCCTCTTGCTCGTTGAGTACCAGCGCGCGCAACACGCCGTCGCGCCTGTAGCTGCCCGAGTCAGTAGACAGGTGTTGAACGAGTGCACGGCCAAGCCATCCGGCGGCGCCGGTGACAACGGTGGCTGACGGCAACGAGAAATCAGCCACGAGGTGAGTTCGTTTCGATGAAGCGGCGCGCATTGCGCACGGCGAAGGCCTGCACGGAGCCCTGCGGGTTTACGCCTGGCGCGTCGGGCAACATGGAGGCGTCGTTGACCCACACGTTCTTCATGCCGCGAATCTGACCGAAGCTATTGGCGGCGCATCGCGGATGCTCGCCGATGGGAACCGTAGAGCAGAGGTGGACTGTCATCACTGTGGCCTTTGTGGTTGCGAACGAATGTTGGAGATTTGCGATGTCGCCGGGCGTACGCACCAGTGGTGCGCCGCGATAACTGGGATAGACCTCGTCGGCGCCAGCGGCAAGCATCAGCAGCGTGAGGCGGCTGAGACCGCTGCGTAACAATTGCTTGTCACGACCGGTGAGGTGATAGGTGACCAATGGATCGCGCATGCCAGGGATGGCTTTCACGCGGCCCTTGCCCTGGCTAGTAATCGCGGCGTAATAGACGCTGATGCGCTGCCAATCGTTGACAGCATGGCCAAACTCGGCCCAGTTGTCGGCGAGGGCCATTGCCACAAGGCCGGGGTTGCTGGCCGACCCACCAAAGGAGATCTCGGGAGCAAACTCTTTGACCTGATGCACCGGAACGTCGTCGGGCACGTTGATGGCCTCGCGGAAGTGAGCGGCCAACTTCACCGTTGGGTGCACGGCCAATGTGTCGCCAATGTGCTCGTGCAAGCCGCTGCGCTGCAGCAGCGCTGGCGTGTGGATAGCACCGCCACACACAAACACATGGCGAAATCGAATTCGACCAGGCTGGCCATTGGCGAGCACCACGGCGGCTTCGCTGGCGCTGGTGCCACGAATGGCCAACTTGCGCACGCGGCATTGCGTGATGATGCGGGCGCCGGCACGGTGAGCGCGGGGCAGGTAGGTGCGGGTCATGCTCTGACGCTGACCGCTCGAGGCGTTGCCGCCGGCGGGGTATTTCATCCAACGTGGGCTTTCGCTGTTCTCCCATGAGAGCGCTTCGGCGCCGCGATGCAATGCCATGCTGGGGGCCGACACCTTGCCAGGCACCTTGGTGACATTGAGTGCCGTTTCGAGTTCATGAGCGATGGCGTACATCTCGTCGGGGTCGAGATCGCGAATGTGATACTGCGTGCGCCAGCGCTCGAGTACGTCGGCGGGCGGCCGACGATACAAGCCACTGTTGACCTCGGTGCCGCCTCCGGCACAGCGCCCCTCTGTGTACGCAATTGAAGGAAGACCCAGCGCAACGGTGACGCCGGCGGATCGGTATTGCTGGTTCATCTGGTCGAGCGAGAACGGCACAACGGTGCCTTGCTCGACCCATGCGCCCTCTTCGACCACGAGCACATCGAAGCCTGCTTCAGCCAACAGTGCAGCGGTGGTAGCGCCGCCAGCGCCCGAACCGATAATCAAGATTTCGGTGTCGTACAGCGACTCTGTAGCGGGGGAGTGGATCGGCGAATTCAGAACGGTCATGCGGCGCCTGAGCCGTCGGGAAGCGTGTCGGGCCAGTGCTCCCAGACGTAGGTGTATGCGAGCGATCGGATCATGCGAACGTACTCGCCCACCAGCGGAAGGGGATGGCGGATGAGCCACGCTATGACGTTGCTGCCAAAGGGGAGCGCCACAACGCCACGCATTGGAACGGCGATGATGTTGCAGCCAAGGCGAAGCACGCTAGGAAGCTCGTCGACATGGAAGACAGCGAATTCACTGATCTGGTCACGCTGCGAACTAGACAGCCCGGGGAGGTCTACACCAAGTAGGCATTGTGTGAATGGGCGCACGAACGCCCGTGAGGTTTGAGCAGCCATGACGAAATAGTGAGTGTAGTCGCAGGTGCGAATACGCCGCTATCAAACGGCAGCGCAGGTTCCGGGAGGCGAGTCGTAGATGGGGTTGTGAGTCCACGGGCCCCCTGCCCACGAGGCCACCGGAGCGGGCGAGATGCCGTCGAAAAGCCGTGACATTTGCTCGACCAGCCATGCGCTGACGAGTGCAGCACCCGAGGCGCACATGTGAACCCCGTCGTACATTCGCTCGGGCACGTGATCGTCGTTGAGGTCGGCGCTGTAGCGATGGGTCCACACTGCAGCGGTGTCGAGGAACGTGACTGTGTCGGGGTGCTCGGTAGCAATGCGCTTACCGATGTCGTACAGCTCGCTGGTGCCGTGTTTGCTCTGGTCGGCTCGAATCGCTGGAGGCGGCGTGATGATCATCTGGGCGCCGCGATCGACAATGAACTGGTGCAGCAAGACCAGCGAGTTGTACTGCTCTGTGGGGTCGAACTGGGCATCCCATACCGACAGTTGCACCAACACGAGCAAGGTGTGGCCATCGACTGCCTTGTCGAGGCCGGAGAGGTAGTCAAAATATGCGCTTGTACCGGTAAGGCGAACTCCGGGCCCGGCAGCACTGTGCAACGTGGCGCCCGCAGCGCCAAGGGCAGCTTCGAGACCCGGCCGTGTGGTGTAGGCAATGGAGTCGCCGAACAACACCACATCATGGATGGTGCCTCGCTTCATGGCGGCGAGCGTGGTGGTGGTTACTGGGATCGTTGTCGGAGTGCTTGGTTGAACTGCGCCAACGCTGGTGGTGGTGTCGGCCGTGAGTGCCACGATTCCGTCGAGGTTGATCGCTGTGGCGCTCGCGCCGGGTAGAGCCACGGTAACGGCCAGAAGTGCTGCGAGGCCCACAGCGAGACCGGTGGCTGGTGCGCTTACCCAGGTTGGTCGACGCTGCAGACCCTCGCGAACAGGGCGCTCGACGTAGCGATACGACAGCACCGACACCACCGCAGTAACCGAGAGGCGAACGGCAACGAGGGACCAGTCGCTGAGCCCGGTACGTACCGGATTGAGCACCACGTAGATCGGCCAATGCCACAGATACAAGCCATAGCTGAGTCGGCCGACGGCGCGCAATGGGCGCAACGACAACACGTTGGTGACGGTGGCGCGTACCGGTGATCGAGACGTGCGCGGGTCGATGGTGATGGCGCCGACCAGGAGTCCAACGGCAGCAGCAAAAACAAAGAAACCGCCCCTAAATAAGATCGAGTCGGTGCCCTGCGCGACCACGTAGAGCCACAGCACAACAGCAGTGGCCGAGGCCAGCGCGAAGCCCACCGCGTTGGCAGAGCGGGGCGACCGATTTGAGAATGCCCGGGCCATTGCATTGCGAACGGTGTTGGTGGCGCACATGCCGCCGATCATCATCGCGCCGATGCGCGTGTCGGTGCCTTCGTACACGCGGGTAGATGCATTGGGGTCGTAGAGCGCCGTCATCAACACAAACGAGGCAACTGCACCGCTGGCGCAGATGGCGAACATCGCTTGTTGGGGACGACGTGCCCATCGAATTACTGCGAGTGCAACGAGCGGCCACACCACATAGAACTGTTCTTCGACAGCGAGGCTCCACAGGTGGGATAACGGTGACTTCTGTGCGAACGACGACCAGTAGTCGTGGGCCGAGAACACCTCGTGCCAGTTCATCAGAAACGACAGGCTCCACAACGTGTCTTGGCGTAGGGCGAGGCGTTCGGGCGGTGTTCCGAAGCGCAGATTCCACAGGGTAAGTACGCAGATCATCACCGCAAGCGCTGGCAGTAGACGCCGAGCACGGCGAGCCCAGAACACACCGAGCGCTATCGACGATGTGGCCTCAACTTCGCGAAGCAGCAGGCGGGTAATCAAGAACCCTGAGATCACAAAAAAGGTATCGACGCCGAGGAATCCACCACTGAGATGGCCGGCGTGAAACAGCAACACTGCGGTCACGGCAAGTGCGCGCAATCCATCAATCGCAGGAAAATAGTCGCTCTGCGTTTCTTGCACAATGCCCCCGGCACAAGTCTTGCGTTCGGGTGGAGACCCGAGAGTTAGCGGTATCGCTTGCTGTGTGCGGCCGTTTAGCCCTTCAGCCGTTGACCGAGCTTCGAGTACCGCACGATGCACACAACGGCGCGAACGCCATCGCGCCATCCGATTTTCTTGCCCTCAGCGTAGGTGCGTCCAGCGTAGGAAATACCGACCTCGAAGATTTGCCAGTTGCCGCGTGCAAGCTTTGCCGTGACCTCAGGTTCGAAGCCAAACCGATCTTCTTCGATGGTGATCGACTGAATGACCTCGCGCTTGAATGCCTTGTAACAGGTCTCCATATCGGTGAGGTTGAGATCGGTGAACATGTTCGAGAGCAACGTGAGCAAACGATTGCCCAGTGAGTGCCAGAAGTAGAGCACTCGGTGCGGCCGTCCGCCCAAAAAGCGTGAGCCAAATACGACATCGGCAACACCCGACTCGAGTGGCTCGAGTAACTCGCCGTACTCGGCTGGGTCGTATTCGAGGTCTGCGTCTTGCACGATGACGTAGTCGCCGGTGGCTGCGGCGAAGCCGGTGCGTAACGCCGCGCCCTTGCCTTGGTTGCGCGGCTGCAGGATGACGCGGATACGTGGATCAGTGACGCTGGCAAGCAGTTCACGGGTGGTGTCGGTGGACCCGTCGTCGACAACGATGACTTCGTAAATCCACGGCGAGGCACACACGCGATCAAGCAGGGTAAGGATGGTTGCTTGCTCGTTATAGCAAGGCACGACGGCAGTGAGGCAAGGGCGAGGTGATGCAAACACAGTGCCGCCTACATTAGCGACTGTCGCCGTCGACTGAACTACGCCGCGTCGAGATGCTTGCGAGTAACAACACAATCACTACCATCGCCGGACGATTCATGTCTTCGAATACACCGGGCCAACCGCCGTTCGGGAAGGGGTGATAGGCCCGCACACGGTGCACCATCACGGCAGCGATGTACATCGCTACGGCAAAGGCTGCGAAGCCAACAAGGTGTGGTCGTCGCAGTGGCACGCAACAAATGAATGCGATGAGGCCACAGAACAGGCCCCACTTGGGAGCAATGATCAACGCGCCAGCCAACGTGGCGATCGAGATGGTGACTATGGACGGGTTGGCGAATCCGAGCAAAGGCTTGGTTGAGCGGTGATTCCACAGATCAGTGAACCGCGGCTCGAACACATCGGCTGGAGTGGTGCGCCGCCGGTCGAACACGATGAGGGCGAGACACAGGGCGATGCCCAGCCCTGAGAGCAACAGACCGAGGTTGACCGAGTTCTGACCTTCCCAAACAAGGTTTACGGTTTGGGCGGCGGAGTTCGGCGGCAAGTACCAACCATTGAAGCCCCCGTCGACCACTTGCTGGGTGCCGAGCGACTTGCCTGCGATCGACGCGTCCCAACCCAGGTTGTAGCCCTCGCCGAACACAAACCAACATCCCGTGGGACACGCTCCGACGGAAATTGTGCGAGTGGTGCGGGTGCTGTTGAGAAGAGCAGCGGTTGGTGCCGTGGTCCCGCCAGTGGGCGTCGCGGAAGGGTCGACAGCCGCAACGGGCTCGGCAGTGGTGATCGAGGTGCTGCGCAGCACGATCTGGTTGATGTCGACGCCGATGAGCAACCCGTTGAGCGTGGTGATGAGATGCTCGCCGCCGCCCACGGTGATCTGGGGTGAGCCGCAGAGGTCGACGCGTGCGTCGTGATCAGAAAGGAGCGCCGCCGTCTGGCCGGACAAACGAATCGGAAGCTGAGCTCCATCGATGGTGATCAGATCGCTTCGGCAACCACTATCGAACTGTTCGGGAAGCGAAGCCGCCGTAATGCCGCGGCCAGAGATCTCGCTGATGCCGACGGGCAGTGAGATGCGGGCGGCGAAGCGGCGGTCGGTAGTGGCGGCACCGTTGGTGCCGGTAACCGTGAGGTCGATGGCGTCGCCTGAGAGCGCTGGGAACATCAGTGTGCTGATGCCTCGAGCATCCGGTTCGGGCACAGAGACAGTGTTCGTGGTAGAGCCTGCAGCGATGGTGACTTCGGTGATGGTGCCCAACTGGGCCGACGCAGGCTGGCGCATGGTCAAGGTCGTGATCGCACGTTGTGAATCAAGCGGTATGTGTAGCGAGGCACCGAGTGCAGCACCAAACGGCGACATCCACGACGTAGATGGGTCGCCATCGGTTGCGGCCCATCCGCCCATCGCAGGCACACCGGCAAGGTGAACTGACGATGTGGTTCCGTTCCACTGCAGCAACCCGGCGAGAACAGCATCACTTGATCGTTGCGAGATGCGGGCGCTGATTGAAGCTGTGAATTCGCGCGGATCGCTGAGCGTGAACGCTCTGTTCATCGTGAGCTCAGGATCGTGGCGGTAACGGTTTGTCGGGCGAGTGCGCAGCCGTGAAAAGACGAGGTCGACAGGCTGGCTCGGGGCTGTTCGCAGCAGTACGTTGCTGGGCACGCGGACCACTTCGCGCATGATGCCCATGTCGGTGACAACCTCAGCAAAGCCTACGCCGTCGAGGGCGGGAGCAGAGGCGCCTCGGTCGTAGTCGATGGCGTCGATGCGGATGGTCACCTGATCCGAACGGCGCTGAAGCCCAACGAGTTGGCCTGTGACAGTTCGAGACTCTGCAGTGAGGTCGACGCTGCGAGAGCCCGCGTCGTCGGTAATGGTGACACGCGTGATCCAGCGGTTGCGAGGGTCAAGCGGTTGCGTCAGCGTGACCTCGTCGATCGGTGCATCGGCGTTGAGGCGCAGGAATTCGCCGACGGGTTGGCCGTGGTCGCCTGTGATCCAGGCAGTTTGGGCGTCGCCGTCGATGGCCATTGCTGCTCGGTCTTCGGGTCGATACGCGAATGGTTCGCCGTACGAGCTTGCCGAGGCATGGATAGCGCCTCGCTGTTCGGCAATGGTCATGTCGTCGCTGGTCTGGTTGGGGAACACGGGGATGCGTTGGTCTGCGCTATCGAACGTGAGCACACCGGGGTTCGTGGATCCGTCTTCGGTGAAACCTGTTACATCTTGCGAGCCGCGCCAGTGATGGGCGCGCTTGCGGTTGCTGTCGGTGACGATGACTCGGTCTGCTGATGCAATGGGATCGAGTATTGAACCGTTGGGGTCTGTAGTCGGAAAGTGTGCTGCGTAGCGGATGAGTTCGGCGCCGGTCAGTAAGCCGGCACCGGCTGCATCGACAATGCCGTCGCCGCTACCTGCGAGAACAATGCTGCCGGTTTTTGCGCGCACAATAGGCTGCGGCTCGAGCACTGGAACAAGGTCGACGGGTGCGAGAGGAGCGCCAACAACTTCGTTGCTGATGGATTGTTCGTCGATCATCGCAAGCGTGGGAGTGCTCACTGCGGCGACACCGTAAGGACGCGCAATGCCGAGTTGGGCTGACGGACGAGCGAAGAGTTCTTTTGTGATCTCTGGGCGTGGTGAACGAAATCGTTCGAACGCCACATCGTTGGTGAGCCAAAGCGTGTCGGCACCAAACAAGCGAGCGATGGGCGCCACCGCGGCAGCGTTGATCGTGCCTTCATGGAAGCGATCGTCGAGCGCATAGAGCGTGTCCATGGCCGCAGCGCTTCCGAGTGGAAGCAGGTCGCGGGTGATGACTGGTCGGTTGGTGAGAGCAGGCAGCGGTGGGTCGACGGTGTATCCCCATCGGAACGCGCCGAACTCAATGCCCGGCAACTGCAACACTCGGTAGCCCGACGGTGCTTCGTCGAGAGCCTTGGCGGCTTGTGTCCATGCAGTGGGTACTTGCTGATCGTGAACCAAGTTGGGATCAACGAATCCGCCGTCGAAGAGTGCGGGCAAATTGACAATGGCAAGCAGACCAACGAGCCATGGCGCAGCGTGGCGCGCTCGCCACGACCTTCGCGATATTGCGGCCACCAGCGCTCCGGCGCCGAGCGCCAAACCGAATGTGCTCAGCGGTAGTGCGCGGGTGCTGCTGCGAATCGCAAGCGCTAGCGCCGAACGCGAGTTTTGCGCGAGTGGTGCCATCAGCGGTGATGAGTTCGAAATGGGATGGACGCCAACAGCAAGCACCACGCCGACAAACACCAACAGCGCGGCGTAGCGGCGGCTGGTCCATCGGGTTGCTACAAGGCCGAGCAGCGCCACACCCAAGACCATGAACGAGATGGCGACCAGTCGGCCAGAAGCCATGTACTGCTCGGACGCGCTGGTGGCGAACCCCACTGGGTCGCGTAGGTAGAACAGCCAGTAGCCCATGCCGCGCAAGACTTCGCTCGCCGACGACACCGACGAAACTGCCTCGAGGGTTTCGGAGTAACCCAGCACATCGGCGCCGTAACGCCCTTGCACCGAAAGCATGGCGATCCACCATGCAGACATCAGCAAACTGATGGCGCCGATCTTTGTAGCAACAATGATGGCCCGTCGCCAGGTGATCGACCGGCCCCATGCGGCGTGCAACAGCCACAACACTGGACCGGGAGCGACCATCAAGATTGCCGTGGCGTTTGGTGCCGCCACCGTTGCCATCACCAGTCCGAAGATTGCAACGTCGCGCCATTTCGTGCGTGTGGCGGCGCGTATCGTGAGCCCTATCAACCAGCCGAGTCCAGCCCACGGCAGCAACATCGCCGAAGTGCGCGATACATACGGCAACACATAGGGCGATAGTTGATAGAACATTGCTGCGATCAGCGCCCCGGTGGCAGGGATGCCAAGGTGCTTTGCGGCCCAGCGAGCGCCGAGTCCGGCTACGAACATCAACGTGCCGATCCAGAACCGGTGGGCGATCCAGTCAGGCATTCCGACTGCGTTGCACAGCGAGTACCACGGACCTGACGGCCACAGGTAGCTCAACGTTTGATGGGGCACCCATCCAGCGAACTGGCGACTGTCCCACGAGTACGGCGCATCTCCGGTGAGTCGAAACGGGTTGAGATACAAAAACAACTTGGTGTCGGCAGGGATCTTGCCGGGCGCTGCTGCAAGCGATGGAACGTATGCGAGTGAGGCAAGCAGGAGCACGTGCAGGCGGAGTCGAGAGCGCTGAACACGAAGAAGGAGTTCTGAGATAAAGACGCTCATAAGCAGTAGCTGCAAGCTGTCACAGCGGCCGAACTGTAACACGGACTACATCCGCCCCAAGGCGTTCGCGCTAGCCTGACCCACCGTGCGAACGGTTGTAGTGGTGCCCACCTATCAAGAAGCGGACAACATCGTTCGTTTCCTCGAAGAGGTGCGCAAGTCGTTACCTGAAGCGCACATTTTGGTTGTCGACGACAACAGCCCCGACGGCACCGGCAAGCTCGCCGATGAGACCGCCGCGCAGCTCGGCAACATTCATGTGTTGCACCGTACTGCGAAGCAGGGCCTTGGCAGTGCCTACCGTCATGGGTTTAGCGAAGCGCTGCAGGGCGACTACGAAATCATCGTCTCAATGGACTGCGATTTCTCGCATGACCCAAAGGTCCTTCCTGCGCTGGTTGCTCGTATCGAGCAGGGCTCAGACGCTGTTGTCGGCTCTCGCTATATCGCGGGCGGCGGAACCGTGAATTGGCCCATGCACCGTCGCTTGCTGTCTCGTTGGGGAAACCGCTACACAAGTGGTGTGTTGCGCCTACACATCCATGACTGCACCTCAGGTTTTCGCGCCTACCGAGCCAGTGCGTTGGGTGCCATTGAGCCCACCTCTACGCAGGCCGAGGGCTACGCCTTTCTTACCGAGTTGGTGCGACGTCTCATACGCGGTGGGTACACCGTGGTCGAAGAACCAATCACATTTATCGACCGCGAGTTCGGCACATCAAAGATGTCGAGTCGAATCGTTGCCGAGTCGATGTTGCTCGTTACCGGTTGGGCCGCATCAGATGCGTTCGCCAAACTGCGTCGCAGCCTTTCTGCGTCGCGCTAGTCCTACGGAATCGCGCCAAACACTCCGTAGAGACCTGTGAGGGTGACAATGCCGGCAGCGCACAACGCCAGCACCACGGTCCACAGTTCGTGACCGCTCGACAGTTCTTCGCTGTCGTGCTCATGGGAAATTTCAAGGTCGCGAATCCATGCCGCAGCCGAGATCAGCAATGGGAACGCTGTGTACAAAAAGCGTGGGCGCGCTGTAACCGTGCTCGGGGCCAGCATGAGCACCAGAACGACGAGGCTGTAGGTCATGATCGGCAGGGGCAAGCGCTTCTTCCATGCCATGTAGACCAACACAATCATGGCTAAGAACGAAACGGCCGTGATGAGGTCGGTGGGCGACGACATAGGTCGAGCAAATGCATTGATGGTCTTACGTATGGCGGTAAAGCCAAAGCTGGTGCCTTCGTCCCAGGCTTCGCGCTGGGTGCGAAACCACGCCAACTTCTCGCCGGTGCGCCGCCACAGGAACAGGTGGAACCCGATGAAGCCCAGCGGAGCAAGCAGCGGAGCCGCCAGCGAACGCCACTCGCGCCGCTCGCGGAGCGCAATCACGGCTGCCACGGCACACGCGGCGATGAGCGCGATGCCGTTTGGCCGCGTGGCTGCGCCAAGAGCAGCCAAGGTTCCTGCGGCCACCCAGTGTCGTCGCTGCAAGCAGAGTAGACAGCCGGCGGCAAACACCAACAGTGTTGCCTCGCTGTAGGTAAACGAGAGCACGAAGCTGCCGGGGAAGAAGGCCATCAGCAGCATCGCTCGATACGCAACGCGATCGTCGAACATCGTGCGTGTGAGCTGGCCCACGAGATACACGGCGATGGCGCCGAGGACGAAGTTCATGACCAACGCAGCGAAGACATCGCCTCCAGGAAGAACTTGGTCGAGCCACCTCGCCAGCGTGGGAAACATCGGGAAAAAGGCGGTGCGCGCCTGCACGTCGTCCCATGTGACATTCGGTGGAATGTACGTTGGGTAGTTCAGGCGGAGGATGCGGAAGTACCACTTGCCATCCCATGAGGTGAGAACTTCGTTGATTCGCCCCAGCGCATTGCGTGGCCGGGCGATACCAGCGGAGCGATCTTGCACGACGCGCTGCGCAGCGACGATGCCTGCGCCAGCGATGACGCAGATTCGGCTCAGCACATATGCGACTGAGGCACGCTTCACTAAGGTGCGCCACTGTGCACGGCGCTGCGAGGCCAAAGTGGTGTCGACCGCGGGAGTCGCCGAATCGGCAGCTTGTTCAGTGGAGGGGTCGAATGTGTGGGTCATGGCGAAGTGGTGTTGCGGTGCAGGCGTTGAGAAGCTAACACGACGGCTCTAATCAGTATGAGGCGGGCGCGCCTCGCCGTGGGTGCCACGCGGGATGGGCGCGCCCTCACGCCCGATAGAAGTTCACCCCTCGGAGTGCGCCACGATTGACGCATGGCTGTTATCGAACTTTCCCGACCCATCGAGGGCGTTGTCCAGATCACGCTGAATCGTCCTAGGCGGCTCAACGCGATGACCAACGAACTCGTGCAGGGCCTGCACGATTCGCTTGACGAGATTGCGGTAGACCCCGCCGCAAGGGTCGTTGTACTCACCGGCGCTGGCAGAGGTTTTTGCGCAGGGCTCGATCTCACCGGCTACGGCAAGGCGCCACACACTGAGTCGCTCGGCAAGCTGCAGAGCAGCTTTGCGGTTCAAAGACACATCTCATCGTTGATCCCGAGGATGCGTTCGATACCGCAGCCAATCATCAGCGCTGTTAACGGTCCTGCGGCCGGGGGAGGGTTTGCGCTTGTGCTTGGCTCCGACATTCGCCTGTGTGCGAGTTCGGCCAATTTCAGCGCAGCCTTCGTTCGGCTGGGGTTGTCGGCATGCGATATCGGTACCAGTTGGTTGCTGCCTCGCTTGATTGGCGCTGTGCGCGCCCAAGAGTTGATGTTGACAGGACGCACGTTCGATAGCGCCGAGGCGTACCGCATCGGTCTCGTGGTCGATGTGTACGACGACGATGCACTGTTGCAGGCTGCGTACGCCAAAGCGAGGCAGATCATTGCGCTCGCTCCGATGGGCGTTGCTATGACCAAAGAAGGCATGTGGTCTGCGCTCGAGATTCCGGGCATGCAGGCATCGATCGACCTAGAGAACCGTCAGCAGATCATGTTGGGGCAAACCGACGACTTTCGCGAAGCAATGATGGCGTTCATCGAGAAGCGTCCAGCCAAGTTCACCAATGGTTAAGCCCTGTCGGGCCGTTGCCTAGCGAGACTGAATGCTGACAGGCACTTCGAGAGGGTGGTGACACGCCACGAAGTGTCCGTTGCCGATGTCTTGCAGAATTGGTTCAGCCGACTTACAAATGTCGTCGGCGAATTGGCAGCGTGGGTGAAAGCGGCAACCCGACGGTGGCGTGACTGGCGAACCAGGCTCGCCGATTGTTGTGGCGTCGGCCAGAACCGCACTTGGATCGGGTACCGGAATCGAGTCGATCAAGACCCGCGTGTACGGATGCGCAGGACGTGCGTAGAGATCGTCGCTGGGCGAGATCTCGCACATCTTGCCGAGGTACATCACGGCAACGCGGTCGCTGATGTTCTTGACGACGGCGAGGTCGTGAGCGATGAAGATGAGCGTGAGTCCGTATTGCTTCTTGAGGTCTTCGAGCAAGTTGATGACCTGTGCTTGCACGCTCACATCGAGCGCCGATACTGGCTCGTCACAGATGATCAAGGTGGGGTCGAGCACCAACGCACGCGCAATTGAGATGCGCTGACACTGGCCGCCGGAGAACTGGTGCGGACGGCTTTCGGCCGCGCGCTGAGGGTCGATACCCACGCTCTCGAGCACGCGATCTACCAGTGCTTCGCGCTCGGCCTTTGAGCCACGGCCCCACACATCGAGTGGCTCGCGAACGCTGTCACGCACGATGCGGCGAGGGTTGAGCGATGAAATGGGATCTTGAAAGATCATCTGCATCTTGGTACGCGCCGAGCGTAACTCTTCGTTGCCGAGCGTGGTGAGCTCAAGCCCATCGAGCTTGATGGAGCCCGATGTTGGGCGCGGAATTTGCATCATCGCTTTACCGGTGGTGCTCTTACCGCAACCGCTCTCGCCGACAAGGCCGAGCGTTTCGCCACGCACGACATCGAAGCTGATTCCGGAGACGGCGTGTACCTTGAGGCCGGTACGGCCTACGGGAAACTCCATCACCAGGTTTTCTACGCGCATGACGATGTCGCCATCGCGAAGGTGAGCTGTACCTGATCCTGCCATTACCGTGCCTCGAGTGTGACGGGTACTGCGCCGCTGTTGAGTTCGGCTTCACGCTGGTTGAACTCGGGGGAGCCGACCGGATACCAGCATGCGTAAGAGTGATTGGGGTCTTCTGCCTGACGAAGTGGTGGCTCTTCGGTGATGCACTTGTCACGTGCATACGCGCACCGTGGCGCAAACCGGCAGCCCTTGGGAGGATGCACGAGATCTGGCGGGCGTCCAGGGATAGTTGCGAGGCGCGTGTGGCTCGGATCTTCGAGCTTGGGGATGCTGCGCATCAGCGACATCGTGTACGGCATCTTCATGTGCGCGAAGAGCACGCTGGTTGGAGCCTTCTCGACAAGCTTGCCGCCGTACATGACGGCAATCTCATCGGTATGGCCGGCTACGACACCAAGGTCGTGCGTAACGAGAACCACCGACATATTGCGGTCTCGGCGTTGTTCGCCGATGAGCTGCAGAATCTGTGCCTGCACTGTGACGTCGAGCGCAGTGGTGGGTTCGTCTGCAAACAGCAGTGTGGGGCCGCACGCCAATGCAATAGCGATCATTGCTCGCTGGCGCATACCGCCGGACAGCTCGTGTGGGTACTGGTCGAGGCGACGTGTCGCTTCGGGAATACGCACATCGCGCAGCAGACGCTCGGCAGTAGCTCGGGCGTCCGCTCGTGACATATCGAGATGCAAGTTGAGCGGCTCAGCGATCTGCTGGCCAATCTTCATCAACGGGTTCAGCGATGTCATCGGGTTCTGGAACACCATCGACATTTCGCGTCCCCAGAGGCGGCGCATCTGCTTGGAGGGCAGACCAAGAATCTCTTTACCTTCGAACTTGACCGAACCAGATGTGACGGTGTTCGAACTCGGCAGGAGTCCCATCAGTGAACGTGATAGAACGGTTTTGCCGGAGCCAGACTCACCAACGATGCCAAGGCATTTGCCGCGCTCAAGCGTGAGTGACACGCCATCTACAGCGCGTACCAAGCCGCGTTCGGTGCGGAAATGGGTGCGAAGGTCGGTGACCTCGAGCAG
Source organism: Ferrithrix thermotolerans DSM 19514 (assembly GCA_945861025.1). Taxonomy (GTDB): domain Bacteria; phylum Actinomycetota; class Acidimicrobiia; order Acidimicrobiales; family Ilumatobacteraceae; genus WLMZ01. The sequence continues at coordinate 119,318 of CAMASN010000001.1, read as the reverse complement.
TGGTTGGTGCTCTTGACGCATCTCGGTCTGTAGTTCGCTCACAGCGAAGTCTCCTTGACATCGAAGTAGGTGCGAACGCGGTCTCCGGCAAAGTTGAGTGCGAACACCGTGAGGAACAACACGCCGATGGGAAAAAACGCAATCCATGGCTGATTCTGCAGCGTCTTAGAGCTGTCGGAACCGAGTTGGATCATGCCGCCCCACGTAATGCTGCGCTCAACCGAGAGGCCGAGGAAGGCGAGGCCACCTTCGGCAACAATGGCCACGGCCATACCAAGCAGAGCTAGCGCTGACATGGGAATGGCCACGTTGGGTAACAATTCACGAACAATGATTCGCTTGTTCTTGGCGCCGAGGCTTCGTGCCGCGATTACGAACTCGCGCTCTGCGTACTGCATGGTTGTTGCTCTGGCGAGACGTCCCACGGGAGCCACGGCAAGCACACCCAGAATCATTGAAATGGTAAACAGCTTTCGGTCAAGTAGCGCCGTAAGCATGATCGCCAACACCAATGAGGGGAATGACAACAAGACCAAGAACATGAACGAAAAGATTCGATCAATCCAGCCGCGAAAGAAGCCGGCGAGAATGCCGAGCGTTCCGCCAACGAACATGCCGAAAACGATCGCGATGAATCCGACGGTCAGCGACACGCGTGCGCCGTACATGGTGCGGGCGAACACATCGCGAGCATCCTTATCGGTGCCAAACCAATGCGCGGTTGAGGGCCCCTTTGACGGACCCGCTTGCCCTGGCTCAATGAAGTTGAACTTGGGGTCAGGAATAGGTAGGCGCGTGGCGAACACGGCAACGAACACCATCACAAGGAGCCAACCGATACAGACCCAAAAGCCGATACCCAGGGTTTTCTTCGTTGCGGCCTCGCCGGGTTCTGGTGCTGCCGCTTCAGTTGTTGTTGGAGTCTGCGTACTCATCTGTGTACTCGTGGGTCGATGATGGTGTAAACGACGTCTATCAACAGGTTGATCAGCACGAAGGCAGTTGCGACGATCATCACGATTGCGAGCACAACGGGGAAGTCGTGGCGAAGTACGGCCTCGACCAATGTCGAGCCGATGCCAGGAATCCGGAACACGGTCTCGACGACAATGGAGCCGCCAATAAGTGCTCCGGTGGTCAGGCCGACGACAGTGATGAACGAGAACATCGACGGCCGCAATGCGTGCTTAAACAAGATGCGTGGCTTTGATACGCCCTTCGACCGCGCCATCAAGATGAAATCTTCTTGCAACGTGGTGATGAGGTCGGTGCGCAGCAAACGCTGATAAATCGCTGCGGCCGGTAAGCCGATGACGAACCCTGGAAGCAGCATCTGGAACAAACGCGTCTGCAGCGGATCAAGGGCCCTGTAGGTGAGCGGGAACCACCCCAGCCTGATTGCGAACAGATACTTCAGGATGATGGCCAACGCAAAGCCAGGCAGTGCCACCAGCATGAATGTGGTCGCCGTTGATAATCGATCGACGAACTTGTCGGCTCGAGACGCTGAAAGGAGCGCCCACGGAATAGATACCAGCACGGCGATGAGTTGCCCAAGGATCAGCAAGGTCACCGTGCGAGGGATGCGCTCTTTGAGCAGTTCAGTCACCGGCGGTTGCCCGTCGGTGCTGAACTGCACGCCCATATCGCCGCGAACAAAACCAGATATCCACAACCCGTAACGGATTGGAAGCGGTTTGTCGAGGTTGTAGTCGTTTTTTGCTTTCTCAATGAGCTTGACGCTCTTGGGATTGCTGGTGTCGCGGGCGATGGGGCCGAGGATGTTGAAGAGCGGATCGCCAAGGACGTTCATTGCTCCGAATGTGAGCGCGCTCACTGCGAAGAGCAACGTAATCGCCATGGCGATCCGCTGTGCCCAATACCTCATTTGCCTGCAACCCGCCGGGTCGAAGTGGGTCGCATGGTCTTGTTACTGGTCCAACCAGGTGGTGTCGAGGAAGGTAAGTCCAGCGTTCGAACACTTCAAGGCAACACCTTCGAGAGTCTTAATATCGCATGTTCCGCGCACATTCTCGTTGAATGAGTTGGTCCACAGTGTGTGGTTGATGAAGATGTAGGTATACGCGTCGTGCATGTTCTGCGCGAGCGCCTTGTAGTTCTCGGAGCGCTTGGCAGGATCATCGGTGTTCTGTGCGTCGAGCAGGAGGGTGTCGCGAGCTGGGTCGCAATAGCGAGGCCAGTTGAGCGAGATTGGGCCTACGGTGCGGCACAGCAGCCAGACGCTGTCGGCCCATGGATCAATGGCACCAAACTGACGCCAGCCGATCACGTTTGACTGGCCAAGTGCGTTCTGCTGGATGTGGTCCTGCTGGTTCACTTCGTCACGGGTGATGTTGAATGCGACGCTCCAGCCCTCTTCGAAGATTTCGGTGGTGCGCAGGCCGACGACCGACGGTCCAACAAACTGATACTCCATGTTGACCTTGCCGTCGGTGCATGTGGGCTTGTTGAGCAAGGGGTTAATCGTGGTGCCCTTCTCGGCGCAGTACGCGGCGACCAGCGGAAGAGCCTTGTCGGGCTCGTCTGCATCTTGCTTGACGGCTGGGTTGAAGAATGGGCTCTCGGGAGTAAACATCTGGTCGGCTGGGCGGGACACGCCGAGGCCGATGAGTTCGAGAATCTTGGCTTTCGGAGTGGCATACGCAAGCGCTTGGCGCACGCGCACATCGTCGAACGGGGGATTCTGTGAGTTGATCATCTGGAACGACTCTTCAGCGGTGTCATCAAGCAAATTGGTGACGGTTCCGTTGTCCTTGAGGTCCTTGATGGCGGTCTGGTCGGTGGTGTGCAGAGCATCGAGACCGTCATTGTTGAACAGGTCAAGCAGGTCAGCTGAGTCTGGAACTGGGTAGAACTCAACGGCATCGAGGTGTACGGAGCCATTCCAGTAGCTGGGGTTCTTCACGAAGCGGGTCACGTTGTCGGCGGTGCGGCTGTCGAACATGAATGGGCCGGTGCCCACTGGCTTCTGGTTCAGCGTAGGGTCGGCGGCTGCTGCATCGAGCCACAACGGTGAAGGCATCATGCCGAGCTGGCTGGTGAGTGCCGATGGCCAATATTGGTTGGCATCGAGCTGGTTGAACTGCACCGTCAAATCGTCGATTTTTACAGCAGCGTCAGTTTCTGGGTAGAACGGACGAACCGCAAGACCTACTAAGGCGGCACCCTGCTGCAGCAAGAATGCCTTGACGACGGCATCGGCGTTGAGGTCGGCGCCATCGTGGAACTTGATGCCAGGGCGCAACTTGACGGTCCATGACTTGAAATCAGCCGAAGGGGTGAACGACTCGGCGAGGTACGGAACGATTGAGCCATCCTCGGCAACGCGAGCGAGCGTGTCGAATACGGCATGGCCCATCACGTAGCCAGGAGCCGAAAAAGCGGAGGTAGTTGGGTTGAGGCCGTCAACGTCGGCCTCGAGGCCGTAACGAAGAGTGCCGCCGTCAACAGGCGTGGCTGCTACTTCAGTAACAGTGGTTGTGTCGTCGGTGCTGGCGCCGGTAGTGCCGACTGGTTCAGTGTCGCTGTCGCTGCTGCATGCGCCAGCAATGAGCGCGAGGCTCAGCGCGGCGGCTGCAAATGCGACGCCTCGGCGACGCTGTGTTGATCGTTCCTTGATACCCATGAACTCCCCCTTGTTGAATGATTCTGAGCTGTTCGGCGTATTGCCTTGCCGACCATATATCGACTGTGACGGTCGCCACAACGATTTCCGCATCCTAGTCACAGTCGCGGAGCGCAAGCACGATTGTGAACGTGTGCGTGCCCTAGGTTGAACACTGATGTCGAATGTGCCTGATCCGATGACGCCTGACCCGCGCCGGCTCAGTCCCACTCATCGCCATTTTGACGAGATTATGAACCGGCACGCGCGTGCGGTTGAGTCAGGAGCGCCTACGTACCGCGATCCTGTGAGCGGCTTTGCTGTATTCACGGCGGTGTTTTTGTCTCGGCGCGGAACCTGCTGTGACAGCGGTTGTAGGCACTGCCCCTTCAATCGCTGAATCGGTGAGCCGGTACGCCGATCAGCCGGTCAGCCGGTCAGCGTGACAACGAGCGTGAGCTAACTTCACGCTCATGGACAAAGTCGTTGCTCGAATGCTCGTGAAACCAAATGCACAGTTGAACCTAAAGCGGCGCGACCCTGACGAGACATTCGGTTGGGACAAAGAAGCAGCGAAGTCTGAGCTGCTCGTGATGCATGAGCGCATCGATGTCATGCAGCGGCGCTTAGCGGCCGAACATCAGCACAGCTTGCTCGTGGTCTTGCAGGCAATGGATGCGTGCGGCAAGGACGGCACGATTCGGGCGGTGTTTGGTGGCCTGAATCCGGCGGGCGTCAAGGTGGTGAGCTTTAAGGCTCCCGTGGGCCGCGAACTTGAGCACGATTACTTGTGGCGCGCTCACGCTGCTACGCCTGCGCGCGGAGAGATCACCGTGTGGAACCGAAGCCACTACGAGTCGGTGCTCGTCGAGCGAGTGAAGGGCCTCGTCACTATCGACCGCTGCGATCGGCGCTATCGCCATATCCGCGAGTTCGAACGATTGCTGGTCGACGAAGGAACTCGCATCGTCAAGATCAACCTCAACGTTTCATTTGAAGAGCAGCGCGTGCGATTACAGGACCGCATCGATGACCCAGTCGAGCGTTGGAAGTTTCGTCTTGGTGACCTCGACGATCGAAAGCTTTGGCCTGACTATCGCAAGGCTTACGAGTTGGCGCTGTCCCAGACGAGCACTGAGAGCGCTCCTTGGTTCGTGGTGCCAGGTAACAAGAAGTGGGTGCGCAACCTTGCCGTGGCCAAGATCGTTCTTGCCGAGCTCGAGTCGATAGCCCCAAAGCTTCCTCCCGATGATCCGGCGCTCGCGGGGCTGCAGGTCGTCTGACCGCTCGCTCGGGTGGGGCCGAACGACACTGTTAACGTCAGTGCTACGTTCGTTCGGATACTCAAGGGGCTATGCCATGACCGATCAAGTCACGAAACCGCGTTTAAAGATTGTGCCGCTTGGCGGCGCGTTGGGCGCGCGAGTCATGGGGTTCAACGTTGAAGAACTCGACGACGAACTTGCTGCAGAGCTGCGCCAAGCGTGGGCCGAGCATCTCGTGCTGTTTTTTCCTGAGGCACACCTCACGCCAGCGCAACAGCTGCGACTCGCCCGAGTGTTTGGGCCACGGCTTGCTGCCACCACCGAGACCGGCGGCGACTATCGCGGGGCAACCACGCTCGCTGCCGAGGGCTTTCCCGAGATTTTGGTGCTCGACACTGCGAAGGGCCTAAAGAAGGCTTCAACCAACGTGTGGCATACCGATGTCACGTTCACAGACACACCGCCGATCGGCTCGCTGTTTTGTATGGACATTCCGGCTGTCAACGGTGGCGACACGTTGTGGAGCAATCAGTACTTGGCTTACGACGGACTCAGCGAACCCATCCGCACGTTGATTGGTGGTCTCACCGCAGTGCATGGCCTGCCGCCGATCACCGGCTTTGCGGCGCATCCGATGGTCAAGGTACATCCGGTAACGAATCGCACGGCGCTGTTCGTGAACCGCGGATGGACCCGAATGGTGAAAGAACTTCTTGATCCAGAGTCGCGCCACTTGCTTGAGATGTTGTTCGAGCGCAGCGAACGTGCCGACTACCAGATTCGTTGGCAGTGGACTGCGGGCGATGCAGCGCTCTGGGACAACCGGTGCACGATGCACTATGCCGTCGACGACTACGGCAGCCAGCATCGCGCAGCGCGACGCGCCACCATCTACGACAACTGATTTCTCTGGGCAGGTGTCACTGCTCGGCATGTACAAAATGTAAAGTCAAATCTGCATGTCTGTCATTGTCCCCAAATCGCTGAGTGACGCGCTCGCCGCGTTAGCTGACAATCCAGACGCCCTTGTCCTCGCCGGTGGTACCGACGCAATGGTCGAAGTGAACTCGGGGCATCGCAAGCCATCGCATGTGATTGCGATCAACCGAGTTTCAGAACTTCGCTCGTGGACATTTGATCCCGTTGCGGCAACGGTGCACATCGGCTCTGGAGTCACCTACGCGGAGCTCATGGAGTCGCCTGTCGCCCAACTGTTGCCCGCGCTGGCCGAAGCATCCCGCACCGTCGGCTCGCCGCAGATTCGCCATACGGGCACGCTCGGCGGCAACTTGGGTACGTGCTCGCCAGCAGGCGACGGACTGCCGGTGGTGTCGGCCCTCGATGGCATGGTTCACCTTGCAAGTGTTGCTGGCGATCGTTCGCTTTCGGTCCACGAGTTCATGGTTGGCGTCAAGCGCACCGCCCGTCAACCTGGCGAACTCATTACGGGCGTGACCTTGCCGGTGCTTTCCGGATGGCAGGGCTATAGCAAGGTTGGTGTGCGCAATGCGATGGTGATTGCGCTCGCAAGCACGTGCTTGGCCACTGACCTCGACAGTCGAAATGTGCGACTCGCGCTCGGGTCTGTTGGCCCCACCATTCTTCGCTGCGTTGAGGCCGAAGCATTTGCTGCGGCCGTAGTCAGCTTCGAATCACAAAGCGTGTCGGCTTCTGATGCGCGCCGCTTTGGCGAACTCGCAGCCGCGGCGAGTCGTCCGATTAACGACCATCGCGCTACCGCCGAGTATCGACGTCACGCCATTGGCGTGCTTGCATCACGATTGCTTCGAAGGGCGTTTCCCAATGAGTGAGTCTGTAGCTCTCAACGAGCAGTACGAACTTCATGTCAACGGCGAGGCACGACCCGTTCGCGATTCTTGGCTCGGCGAGAGCCTGCTCTACGTGCTTCGCGAACGTCTCGGGTTGCTCGGCAGCAAAGGTGCGTGCGAGCAAGGTGAGTGCGGCTCGTGCAGTGTGCTCGTCGACGGCGAGTTGGTCTGCAGTTGCCTCGTGCTCGCGGCAAGTGCGGTTGACCAGAGCATCGTCACCATCGAGGGCATAGCGCCCATCGGTGCGCCAAGCGATGTGCAACAAGCGTTTGTCGATGCGGGCGCTGTGCAATGCGGATTTTGTACGCCAGGGTTAATCATGGCTACGCACGCCTTGCTCGAACGCACAGCAGACCCAACTGAGTTCGAGATTCGCGAAGAACTGTCGGGCAACGTGTGTCGGTGTACCGGATACGGGCGCATCATCGAAGCAGTGCAACGTGTTGCTGTCTCGCGTCGCGACTCGGGGCTGGCATGAGTTCTGTCACTGGCGAACGCATCAGCGTTGGCCGTATCGGCGACAGCATTTCTCGTCCCGACGGCACGCCGAAGGTTCAAGGTAGCTATGCCTTCTCGAGCGACCTGTCAGCAGAGAATTGTCTTTGGGGAGCCACGCTTCGTTCACCGCACCCATCAGCGCGCATTGTGAGTATTGATATCTCTGGCGCCTATCGAATCGCCGGAGTCGAAGCGGTCATTACGGCAGCCGATGTGCCTGGGTCGCCCACCTACGGGCTGATCAGCAGCGACCAACCGGTGTTTGCTGCCGATGTTGTTCGCTACGTCGGCGAGCCGATCGCTGCGGTTGCGGCCGATCATCCCGAGACCTGTCGCCGGGCGCTTGCCGCCATCGTGGTGGTGTACGAAGTGCTCGAGCCACTGGTCGATCCCGAGCGCGCCATTGATGGCAGCCACCCCGATATTCATCCCGACGGAAACGTCATTCGTCGGCAACGCATCGTGTGCGGCGACCCCGACATCGTTGGCGATGTGGTGGTTGAAGACGACTACGAAATCGGCATGCAAGACCAGGCGTTCCTCGGGCTTGAAGCAGCGATGGCGTTGCCCGATGACGACGGCGGGGGAGTCTCGCTGTACGTCGCCACGCAATGGCTGCACGAAGACCAAAAGCAGATTGCTGCCTGTCTCGGTGTTCCGCTCAGCAAAGTGCGGCTCACCCTTGGTGGCGTTGGCGGCGCCTTTGGTGCTCGCGAAGACATCAGCTTGCAGGTGCACACGTGTCTGCTTGCCCTGCGCACTGGCCGACCCGTTCGCATTCACTACTCGCGCGAAGAAAGCTTTCTCGGCCACGTGCATCGCCACCCGGTTCGCATCTGGATGCGTCACCATGCCACGAGCGACGGTCGGCTCGTCAAGGTTGAAGCGCGAATGGTTTTCGACGGCGGGGCATATGCGTCTACGTCGTCGGCCGTGCTCATTAATGGCGTCACTCACGCCCAAGGTCCGTATCGATGCGACAACGCTGTCGTCGATGGCTACGCAGTGCGCACTAACAACTTGCCGTGTGGAGCAATGCGCGGCTTCGGTGTCGTTCAGGCCTGCTTCGCGCACGAAGGCCAGATGGACAAGCTCGCAGCGGCGTGCGGCATCGACCCGGTCGAGATTCGTTTGCTCAACGCAATGGTCACAGGCGACAAACTCATCACGGGTCAGATCATCGAAAACGTTGCTCCGGTCGCTCGCTGTATCCGCGAAACGGCTGCGCTGCCATTGCCCGATGAACCTGTTGGCGGGCACGACCACGACCCGATGAGGCTGCCTGGCGGCGCTGGGCGCACTGCCGACTCGAGTCACATTGTGCGCGGTATCGGCTTCGCAGTAGCGATCAAGAACTTGATGTATAGCGAAACCTTCGACGACTACTCCACGGCGCGTTGTCGTCTCTCCGATGGGGTCGTCACATTGAAGTTCGCCACGAGCGAAGTCGGCCAGGGCTTCATCACTATTGCAGGCCAGATTGCGCGCAGCGTGCTCGGCTTCGACACGGTGGTCATCGACTCAATCGATACCGATGTTGGCTCCGCTGGGTCAACCTCGGCGTCGCGCCAGACGTGGATGAGCGGTGGCGCTGTGAACGCAGCGTGCATCAAAGTTCGCGATCTGCTGTTTGCTGCTGTTGCCGTTTCGCATGATGTTGATCCGTTGTCGCTTGCTGTCGACGGCGGCGACATCATCGCGGCCGCAGGCGTGTTTCGTATCTCGGCTCTCGAGGCGGCTTCTGGTCTGTCATTCGACGAGACGGTCGAGTATCACCACAAGCCCACCGAAGATCTTGACGAAAATGGGCAGGGCAACTGCCACACAGCGTTCGCATTTGTTGCGCATCGCGCAGTGGTCGATGTCGATCCCGAGCTCGGTCTCGTGAAGGTCATTCAGATTGCGACCGCGCAAGATGTTGGTCGTGCACTCAATCCGCTCAGCGTTCTTGGACAAATCGAAGGTGGTATCGCTCAAGGACTCGGATTGGCAGTCATGGAAGAGATCATCATGACCAACGGTCATGTGCGCAACCCAAGCTTTACCGATTACTTGCTGCCCACTTTTCTCGACATGCCTACGGTCATTGCATCGCTCATTGAGGAGCCCGATCCTTTCGCTCCACTCGGAGCGAAAGGCGTGGGTGAACCTCCCACGATTTCCAGTACGCCGGCGATTGTTGCAGCCATTCGTGATGCGATCGGCAAGCCGCTCAACCGAGTCCCGGTGAGGCCAACTGACATCATCGGGCTCAGAGCGTTTCCCAGCATCTGACTCCACTAGTGCCCATGCGTTAGGTTGTGCCATTCAATCAGAGACAAACGACAGGGGAACACCGGTGCTTTCTGACCGCGAAGTGATGACATGGGAGATGTTTGGGCAGGCGTCTCGCGACCTCGCACAGATGGTGGCCGACGACGGCTACGAGCCTGACATGATCCTCTCGATTGCGCGCGGTGGCCTGCTTATTGGTGGTGCGCTTGGGTATGCATTGTCAGTAAAGAACGTCTACACGATGAACGTCGAGTTCTACACCGGTGTCGATGAGCGTCTCGAGGTTCCTCGCATTCTTCCGCCAGCCCCCGATTTCGTCGACATGTCGCATGCTCGCATTCTGATCGCCGACGATGTCGCCGACACTGGTCACACGTTGCGCAGCGTCCAAGAATTCTGCGACGGCAAGGTCGCCGAAGTGCGCAGCGCGGTGTTGTACGAAAAGACTCACTCAGTGGTGCAATGCCAATACGTGTGGAAGCGCACCGACCAGTGGATCAACTTCCCCTGGAGCGACAAGGATCCAGTTGCCAAGCGCGACTGGGCCGTCCGCGACGCCTGATCCACCACTCACCAAGCCGCCCCCACCAAGCCGCCCCCACCACCACTTTGCTTCATCAAACGGTTTGTTGAAGACAATTGGTTGAGCCCCGACCTATTGTCTTCAACAAAACGCTGAGTGCGGCGGCTATCAGTGGTTTCGCAGTACGACCGTGGCCGCGTTGCGCCCACTGGCGCCCCATACGCCAGCGCCCGGAAAGGTTGCTGCACCGGTGAGGTACAACCCAGTGACCGGCGTTTCGTAGCGGGTGAGTTCTGGGTTCTTGTTGCGGATCGCCGAGAGCGGACCTCCCGCAAAGCTGGTGGCGTGGCCCGCAGGTAGATGGAACTCGCGCTCGTAGGTGGCTGGGGTCATAGCTCGCCAGTCGGTAATCGACTCGGTGAAGCCCTCGTGTATCACTGTTGAGTATTGACGCAACCAACGCGCTGGCTCGTCGCGACTCGTCCAACCGCCCGTGAAGTCATACGGCGTGTAGATGGCCTCAAGGCTGAAGACATGCTTGCCGGGTGGCGCCATCGTTGCGTCGAGCAGCGACGGTACGTTGACGAGCAACCCCGGTTGGCGCAGTATCTCGCCCCGACCCATGAGTTCGTAACCGCGATGCATGTCGGCCAGCGACGGAGCAATAACGGCAGTGCATGCTGCTGGATCGATGCCCAGCGAATCGAACACACCCGCGTCGAGATTGCGGTAGCGCGGCACCGATGTAGCGATGGCATCGATCTTGCTTTCGTAGCCCTGGCTATGTGGCATTGCGCGCCACCGGGCGATGAGGTCGTCGGCCTGCGGTGGGGCGCCTGTGAGCCACTCAACGAATGTTCGGTGAGGGTCGCACGCTGAAACCACAACCGACGATCGAATATGCGAACCATCGCTCAGGGTGACACCGGTGACCCCAGTGTTGTCGCACGTGATGGTAGACACCGCGCTGGATAGCCGAAGTTGTCCGTGGTGCGAGAGAAACACCGACAGGAGCGATTCGGGTACTGCGCCGCTACCACCGACAGGTCGACCCACAGTGGCGACGTGGCGAAGCGCATAGGTGAGCGCGCCCAAACCAGACCCTGCGAACTCGGGCGAGATGCCCCACACCATTGGTCCGACCAGAAGGCCAGGCGAGCGAAGCGCTTCGGTCGAAAAAAAGCTGCGCATGATGTCGGCAGCGCTCATACGACTCCAGCGCAGCATGGTGGCGACACTGCGCATTCGGTGATCGAGCGCTTTACGAGCGAGTCCAGCGAACGACGGGGGGTCGTTGGCCGCATCGAACAGCAACTTCACAGCGGGTATCGCTGCTTTGAGATAGCGACGGTAGCCCTCGACCTCGCCAGGATGCAGCGCTTGCAAGGCATCGAGCGTGCGGTCGATGTCGTGGAAGATCGGCCACGGCGACGAACCGTCCCACGCAATGTTGAGTTGTGATGGCTCGAGGTCGAGATAGCGCAACCCGTGGTCGGCAAGGCCGAGCTCGCTCATCACCGGCGTGGTTCGAAAGGTGAGGTGATCGCAGTTGCAGATGTTGACGGTGGCGTCTGCGAAGTGCTCGCTCGCCGCTGTGCCACCCACCGCAGCGCGTGCCTCGACAAGCAACGTAGACATGCCAGCCTTGGCTAAGTAGGCGGCAGTGACGAGTCCATTGTGGCCGGCGCCAACAACGATTGCATCAACATCAGTCACTGGCACACATCCATTCTTGCTGCACGGCTAGCGTAAGAACGTGACTCAGTCGTTGAACGTCCGAATACATCATCTCGCAGACCTCAGTGGTCCCGATGTCGAGCGTCGCCTCACCGAGAACTCAATCATGGTGCAACCCCTTGGCGCAGTTGAGCAACATGGTCCGCACCTGCCGCTGAACACTGATCTCATCGTGGCCAACGCAGTTGCTGAGGCTGCTGTTGAGCGTGTCGGCGAAGAACTCGATGTGTGGGTGCTGCCAGCGTTGGCGTACACAAAGTCAAACGAACATGCTTGGTCCCCGGGAACCATCTGGTTGTCGGCCACCACATTGCTGGCGGTGCTCGACGACATTGGCCGCTGCATCGCTAAGACCCCCGCCAAGCGTCTCGTCTTTCTCAACGGCCACGGCGGCAACAGCAGTTTGCTCAGCGCCGCCAACCGTGAGCTTCGACTGAAGTATGGCTTGATGACATTCCTTGCGCACCCGGGCATGCCTGCCGACCAAGGCGGAACCTCGGCCGAGGGCGAGCACGGTATGGGCGTTCATGGCGGCTCCGACGAGACCAGCATCATGCTGCACCTCGCACCGCATTTGTGCACGATGGCAAAAGCCGAGCGCCGCATCCCCGAGGTACTTACGAACAACTCCTATGTGAAGTTTGGCGGCAAGGTGAGCTTCGGCTGGCTCTCAAACGATTTCTTCGAGGATGGATACATCGGCGACCCAACGACTGCCACGGCCGAGCGCGGCAAAGAGTTGTTCGATGGTTCGGTCATGGCATTCTGCGAAGCGTTGCGTGAGATCCGCACCTTCAACTTTGGTAAGTGACGATGAGCCCATCGCACTCCGTGGCTGAACTTCGTATCGACAACGCTCGCTTGCTGCAGCGCATTGCCGATCTTGGTGACATCGGCGCAGTACATGGACCCAACGGCGAGCACGGATGCGCGCGACTTGCATTGACCGACGAAGATCGCCTGGGTCGTGATCTGGTGGTGTCGTGGATGCGAGATCTTGGTCTCATCGTCGCGATTGACGCCATCGGAAATGTCGTCGCCACTCACCCCGGTGCCGATCCAGCAGCAGCCCCAGTCATGATGGGTTCGCACATCGACACCGTTCGCACCGGCGGTCGATTCGACGGAAACCTCGGAGTGCTTGGCGGACTCGAAGTCATCGAGACACTGCAGCGGCACGGGGTACGCACCCGACGTCCAATTCAAGTCGCGTTCTTCACCGACGAAGAGGGCGCCCGGTTTGCGCCTGACATGTTGGGCAGCCTTGTCTACGTCGGCGGCATGTCGGTGCAAGAGGCGCTCGACGCTCGAGCTGCCGATGACAATGCTCGTCTCGGCGACGAACTGAACCGCATCGGCTATGCGGGTCCCACTCCGTGTCCCACGGCTGACATCCCGCACGCGTTCGTCGAGCTACACATCGAGCAAGGACCGGTTCTCGAAGAGCAAGGCATCACGATCGGAGTGGTCACAGGTGTGCAGGGCATCTCCTGGACCGAACTCGTGATCACCGGCCGGTCGGCGCATGCGGGCACCACGCCGATGCGACTTCGTAAGGATCCGCTTGTTCCGGCTGCTGCTATTGCCGTCGAAGCGCGACGCTTGGCTGCTGAAATGGGCGGATCGCAAGTAGCCACCATCGGACGCTTCGATGTGTTTCCCGACCTAGTCAACGTGATAGCGCAAAGCGTCACCATTGCACTCGATGTGCGCAACACCGACGACACGCTGCTGCGAAACGCCGAAGCGCACATGATGGAGTTCGCCACGGCCGCAGCTCACGTTGAGGGTTGCACGTTGCAGACTCGTACGCTGTCGCGCTTCGAACCCGTAGCGTTCGCCGACTCTATGATCGACAGCGTCGAACGGATTGCTCGGAGCCAAGGACACAGCACATTGCGGCTGCCGTCGGGGGCAGGTCACGATGCACAAATGTTGGCCCGGGTATGTCCAACCTCGATGATCTTCGTGCCATCGGTTGATGGTCTCTCGCACAACATTGCCGAGTTCACCGAGGCGGCCGACATCGCCGCCGGAGCCAACGTGCTACTGCACATGGTGCTCGAACTCGCCGAACCCATTTAGTCCACCACTCGTCCGCCATCCACCTCGCGCACCTCATCCACCTCGCACACCTCATCCACCTCGCGCACCTCCATCGGGGATTTGTTGAAGACAAGAGGTTGGGGCTCGACCAAAGGTCTTCAACAAACCGTTTGTTGAAGGGAAGTGGTGAAGGGAAGTGGTGAAGGGAAGTGGTGAGTGGTGAGAGGTGAGAGGTGAGTGGTGGATGGGGGTGGGGGTGGTGCGAGGGGGGACGGGGTTGAAGGAACACAGTGGCTCGTGCGAAAACGACAAAGGGCGCCGGCCGAAGCCGACGCCCTTCGATCAACTCTTCAGAATTCTTTAGAGGCCAATGCTCGTGTCAATGAATTCATTCGTCACGATGTCTGAAGCCTTGAGGCCAGCCTTTGGTGGGCTGTCCTGTGCGGTGTAGACAGGGATTGCTTTAGCGATGAGCGCATCGACGCGGGCAGTGTCGAACGAACCCATGACGCCGTCGGGGCCGTTAGCAACGAGGCCATCCTTCTTGATGGTCTCAACTGCGTAGGCGGCGGTGCCTTCGCTATAGACCCAGCCGCTGCCTGCGTCGCCAAACTTCTTGACGGCGTCGAGGAGCACGGCGTTGCCGTTGGTTGGATCGGTGATGTAGTCAACAGCTGACTGCTGGATGATTGGGACGAGCTTCTTGAAGCAATCGGCGTACTTGGTGATGTTCTCAGGCAAGGTGGCGATTGATTCGGCGTAGTTCTCCCAGCCGACATCGTTGATGTACTCGTACTTGACTGGCTTGAGCCAATCCTGAATCTCGTTCGCGTAGGCGAATGGCTCGGCCGAGCCGAAGCCCTGCTGGGCTGACTTGCCTTCGTCAGCAACGAAGAGGCTTGGGTCGCCCTGGTACGAACCGTCGACCTGGTCCTTCGACAAGATGCCGGTAGAGGTCAAGTAGTCCATGTACGCCGCGCCACCGAAGTAGCGAACGGTGATCTTCTGGGTGCCGATGTCCTTGATGCCGGTGACATCTGGGTAGGTGACGGGGTCCCACATGATCATCTGTGGGTTCTTCTCGTAACCAGATTCGATGGCCACGGTTGGGAACTTCTCAGAGTTCTGAATGGCCTCGTCGGTGTACACGAAGCCGAGCAAGATCGACTTGTCTGCGTACATCAACTGGGTGTCGCTCTGGAAGCCAGCAGCGCCGCCGCCAGCAAGCACGGTGAGCTTCACGCCAGTGTCGACTGAACCAGCCATGAGTGGTCCGGTGACCTTGTAGCCGGCGGCGTCAGAGATGAAGCCTTCGCCGATCATGTTGTACAAGAAACCGTGCTCGGCCTCTGGCCACCAGTCGGTCTGAACCTTGACTTCGTCTGGGCAGATACCGGCAAGACTGACGTCGGCTGTTGGTGCAGCTGAGTCACTCGTTGCTGTGGCGGTGTCGACCGTGGAACCATCAGCTGGTGTGGTGGTGACGGGCGTGGCGTCGCTACCGCAGGCGGTGAGGGCGAGGCCTCCCGCTACGGCGAGTGCAAGCAGCGAACTGCTGAAACGGTGTTGCATTATTGATTGCTCCTTTGTTGTTTGTTCACGCTGAGTTGTGAGGACTGCGAGCAGACCTCGGGTGGATAAAACTGAGAAGTTATCAGGTGGTCTTGCGAGCCGATTCGTGCCAGTGGCCGACAACGCGCTTTGAGATCCATCCGAAGACCAGAAACATAGCGATTCCGAGGCCAGCGGCCAAGATGAGCCCGCCGTATGTCTGCGGGTAGATGCCCTTTTGACGGTAGGTCTCCATCACGATGCCGATGCCTGGCTTGCTTCCCTTGCGGAAGAACTGCTCGCCAACAACCGCACCGATCACCGACAAACCGGCGGAGATTCGAAACCCAGTGAAGATGGCGGGCATCGCCGACGGCAACTGCAGTTTGAAGAGGCGAGTGCGCCGAGATGCGCCGCGAAGCGTGAACAAATCGTGCTGGCCGACATCGGCAGAGGTGAGACCAAAGAGCGTGTTCGTGACGATGGGGAAGATTGAAATCATCACACAAACAAAGAGGCGTGAGCTGATGCCGCCGCCAAATACCGAGTTGATGACGGGAACGATGGACAAGATCGGGATTGCCTGCAGCGCAACGAGGTAGGGATACGTAGCGCGCTCGACCCATTTCGCTTGGGCCATCATCACGGCCAGCGAAACTCCGACAACGATGGTGATGAGCAGGCCAGTGAGCGCAACCAGTGTCGTCCAGCCGAGGCCTGTGAGCAACTTGCTACGAGCGAGCGAGTTGAAGAACGCATCGTTTATGACGGTTTCGGGGGCGGGCAACAAGAATCCTGGCTTGTCGAAGAATCGCCGCATGCCGTCGGAGTGCATGTAGTGCCACAGCGCAACGAAGATCACGAGCACGGCTGCGGGTCCGATGACGCGGCTCCGCTCGAAGCCGCGTTGATCGGATGCAGTCGGTGCACCCGGGTCAACGATTGGTTCGTTTGCAGCTACTAAGACGCTCTGGCTCATGCGTGGGCATCCCGAAGCGCGTGAGAGATCTCGCCTGACAGCGCTGCGAAGGCTGCATCGAAGCGAATCTCAGGGGAGCGTGGATAGGCGAACGGCACCGGGAAGTCGGCGATTATCCGGCCTGGGCGGGCGCTCATCACGACGACTCGTGTCGACAAAAAGACGGCCTCGCTGATGGAGTGAGTAATGAACAATCCGGCAAACCCCTTGCGCTGGAACATCGAAATGACCTCGTCGTTGAGTCGTTCGCGGGTGATCTCGTCGACTGCGCCGAATGGTTCGTCGAACAGGAAGACTTTGGGCTCAAGCACTAATGAGCGAGCGAGCGAAGCACGCATCTTCATGCCGCCCGACAACTGCTTGGGGTATTTGTTTTCGAAACCCTTGAGGCCCACGAGTTCGATTGCTTCGAGCGCTCGAGACTGGCGGTCTTCTTTACCGATGCCCTCGAGTTCGGCCATTAACTCAACGTTGCGCTGCACGTTGCGCCACTGGAGCAAGGTGGGATCTTGGAACACGTAGCCGAGATGCGAGCGATCGACGGTGACCGTGCCGGTGGTTGCCTTGTTCAGGCCCGAGGCAATACGTAACAAGGTGCTCTTGCCGCAACCTGATGGGCCAACGACCGTAACGAACTCACCTGGGCGAACGTCGAAAGAAGTTTCGCCAAGCGCGTGAGTTCCGTCGGGGAACACCATCGATACCCCGGAGAAACTCAGCGCCGGAGCGGGGGCTGAATTTGTCATCGCCGTGACCTTAGTGGCTTGCGCTAATGCCCCTTCATTCCAACTCGCATATTCGTGTTTCATCATTAGTGCATCACCATGCCACCGGTCACGTTCATTGCCTGACCTGTGCAGCAGTCGGCCTCAGCCGAGGCAAGAAAGAGCGCCATATTCGCTACGTCGGTGGTGGTGGCCAGGCGCGCCAGCGGCGACTTCGCCGTCCACGCATCGACCATCGCAGGTGTACGGGTTGTGGTACCCATTTCGGTAAGCACATAGCCCGGGCAAATGCAGTTGACCCGAATGTTGTGGGCTCCGAGTTCGATCGCGGCAACGCGTGTGAGCGAGATGACGGCCGCCTTCGAGGCTGCGTAATGCGCCTGGTTCGCAGAGCCCAGCTTGCCGCCCATGCTCGCCATGTTGACGATGCTTCCGCCTCCTTGAGCGACCATTGCGCGACCGGCCACCTGAGTGGTTACAAACATTGCTCGTGTATTCACAGCGAACGTGGTGTCCCAGTTTTCGATGGTGAGATCGAGCAGCGGAGCCGTCTTCAAGATTCCCGCGTTGTTCACAAGAATGTCAATGCCGCCGAGCGCTGCAATAGCCTGCTCAAGCACCAGCGCAGTTGCCGCAGCATCAGCGAGATCTACCTTCTCGGCTTGCCCACCGATTGATTGAGCAACCTGCGTAGCGAGCTCGATGTCGATGTCGAGCACGAACACTTTGGCGCCTTCTCGGGCGTAGGTACGAGCGATCTCAGCACCAATGCCACGTGCGGCACCGGTGACAACAGCACGCTGCCCTGTGAGGCGTCCCGTCACGGAAAGGGTGAAGTCGTCGCTGGGGAACATTCGGAACTCAGACTAGGTGACTCGTCGATGCAGAGGTATCCCCATTTTGTTAACAGCTCATTTCTGAGAGCGACGCGCAATCAGTGCCCGTTTGTAGGCGAAACCACGACGCCGCGGTGCAACACGATGCGCTCCGGCGGGCCGAATGCAAGTGCTTCGCGCACGGAGTCGACCTTGAGAGCAACGAGATCAGCGATGTTTCCGGACTCGACCAAAATCGGCGTGAGCCCGAGTGCCCGACGCGCGTGTGCGCTCACGACGTCGAGACCCTGATGGGGCTGCAGATGAGCGAGCATCACCATCAGCGAAGCAGTCTCGAGTGGATCGCCCCGTCCCATCGGATTAAACGGATCCTGCAGGTTGTCGGCGCCGGCGCACACGTTGACGTTGCGGGCTCTCAGTGCTTTCACCGCTGTGATTGCTCGCGGCATCGACTGCTGATGTTCGCGCCCCTGCAGGAATAAGTTGGTATGTGGCAGTGCCACCACGCTGATGTTGGCTGCTGCGACCAACTCGGCAATCTCGTCCTGCCGGCGGGGCGTCTGCGAACCGAGGCTGACGCAATGGCTGGCGGCGACTCCGTACGCGAAGCCTGACGACAAGACGCGGCGAGCCAGATCTTCAAGACCGTTCTTCGTAGGGTCGAGATTTTCGTCGGTGTGTAGGTCGACACCGCGTTGATATTCGGAAGCGATCTCGAGCAGCGTTTCGTTGGCTTCGGCTGGATTGTCGTCGAGGTGCGGACAGCCACCAACGAGGTCGGCACCATTCTGTAACGCCTCGCGTAGTAGTGCCCGTGAGTCAGCTCCGGCAGTGCCGGTGACAGGCCAACTCACGAGCGACACGATTTGAATGTCGCAAATGTCGGCGGTGCGGCGGCGCACTTCGGCAAGGGCTTCAACCGACATAAGGCCGTTTTCGGATGTTGTATCGGCGTGGGTGCGTATCGCGCTTGCGCCATTGCGCACCATCAAGCGAACTGCTCGTTCGGCGCGTTCTACTGTGTCGGCGTACGTAATGAGATGGCGATTTTGCTGCATGGCAACAATGGCGCCCATGAGATCGCCAGCGTCGTTTGCGAACCGCTCTGACAAGAACGCCTTGTCAAGGTGAGCGTGGGGCTCTACAAACGCCGGCAACAATAAGTGACCCGACAGATCGAGCACTTGCTCGTCGGGTTGCGCCGGGAGCGATGAAGCGACCACGTCGATGGTGTCGAGGCAGATTCGAACATCGACAATGCGTCCGTCGGCAAGGGTGGCCGATCGAAGCAGCACTATTAGACCAACGGCGTTCCGGTGATGGGCCGACGCTCGATTGGCTCACCAAGCCGTGGAAACACTTCTTCGGCAATGAGGTGCATTTGCTCGTTCATCTCGTCGCGGGTGAGGCCGGGGTAATCGAGGAAGAAGCAGATGTGCTTCAGATCGAGCAGGTCTCGCCAATAACCGATGGCGTCGACCGCATCGTCGATTGATCCGACGATCTGAATCTTTTGATCGTTGCTTTCCTCGACGGTTGGGCAGTGATCGAACGCCACCTTTGAGCCGTCGGCATTGCGGTAACTACTGAAGCGGCCGTACGGCGCTAAGAACTTGTTGAACTCGTCCTGCCCTGGGCGGCCCTTGACCATTGCCTGCTCGCGGGTCTTGGCGACATGCAGGTTCAGCACGAGACACCTGTCGTCGCCCGCAGCAACGGGCTGGCCCATGTCGGCTCGAATCTCGGCGTAACGATCCCACTTCTGCTTCTGGCTGTCGGCGTTCTGCAACCAGTACACGGCCTTGTGTCCAGCGCGGGGCACGTACTCGATTGTCTCGGGCGACGTGACCGGCTGGTAGATGTCGACCGTGCGAAGTGGCTTGGGGATCAAGGTGAGGTGATCGACGTAGCTGCCACGGTCAGGCACGTCGTCGGGAGGCAGCACGAACTGATTGCCACGGTACGAGAACGTTTCGTTGTACCAAGCCAACTTGATGATCTCCATCGACTCTTCGAAGACCTCGCGGTTGATGCGGTCGTGTTCGCCGCTCATTGCGTTGTCGCCGCTTGCGACCACGGTGCCCAGCGCCCACGCTTCGCGAGGCACGGTGCCGCGACCGACACCAAACTCCATGCGGCCGCCGGTGATGATGTCGGCTAATGCAAAGTCTTCGGCGAGCCGCATGGGATTCCACTGCGGCACCACGTTGAACATTTGGCCGAGGCGCAGGTCTTTGGTGAGCTGAGCCAGATGCATACCGAACAAGATGAGGTTCGGTAAGACCTCGTAGCCCTCGTGCTGGAAGTGGTGCTCGGTGAGCCACATCGTGTCGAAGCCCAACGTGTCGGCGGTGCGGCTCCAGTCGACCAAGTTCTTGTAGCACTCGATGACTGCATCGTTGCCGTAGCGGCGGGCCGTGGCTGCGATTGCAGGGTCGCCGGCGTCGGGCATCGGAACGGTGCAAAAGAAGTTCGTGTCAACGCGCATTTGGCCAGCGTAGTTCGCGACGCCGAAACGGATGTACTGAACGGTGGAGAGTTTGCTTTGCTACGCGCCGGCAACTGATTCGATGCGACACCGAGGGTCAGCAGCTCCGCCCAGCATCCCGTCGGGCTCCACCACAATGGCGTGGGCATGTCCAACGGCACTGTCGCATGGGGCTATCACACGCACGGTATGCCCTCGTGCCTCGAGTTCCGCGCGTCACTCGGTTGGGGCGTGACCTTCGACGAGTACGTGCTGTCCCTGCGGGGCGGTCCTTGTGTCAAAACCCGTGATTGGTCCGTTGAGCACCCAACGTGCGGCGTGGACAGCGGCCACTGGACTCTGGGCATGGTGAAAGAAGCGCGCCGCTCACTGCAACAAAATCTGTGGTTGGCCGTCGCCGCCCTAGGCCAGAATCGCCATGCCCGCCTGGGTGGCAAGGTCATCAGCAGATGCAACCATCGAACCGGCAGAGCGGGTCGAGCTAAACGGAGCGCTCACGACCACATGCCGCGAGCGATTAAAACGTCGCGCAGCACCATTGGCTTGTCGGTCATGATGCCGTGCACACCCAGATCAAGTAGACGGATCATCTCGTCGGCTTCGTCGATTGTCCAAGCGTGCACCTGTAGACCGAGACGGTTTGCCCGCTTCATGAATCGCTCGTTGATTACCGTGAGCGGACCTTGGCGAACTGGCACCTGTGCAGTGAGCGCCGTCGTTGTGCGCATACGTCCGTAGAGGAGCGATGCGACCCCTCGAGGACCGAGTGCCGAGCACAGACCAGGGCCCAGCAGTGCGCGTAGTTTGCGCATTCGGCGATCACTAAAAGCGCCAACGCACACGCGCTCAAGCGCGTTAGATGTCTGCAGTGCGGCAACCAATGCGTCTACTGCTGCGTCGGTTTTGCAGTCGATATTTACGCGCACGTCGGGCCAGGCGCTCATCAGTTCATCAAAGGCTGGAATCGGCGCGGCGCCATCGACGAGCGCTTCGCTGACCTCTTGCCACGTCATCTCACCAATGCGCTTATCGATGCCGCAGGTTCGCTTGAGATTGAAATCATGGAAGGCCACCAGCACGCCATCAGATGTAACTTGGACGTCGGTCTCGATGTAGCGATAACCAAGGTTGATCGCGTATTCGAACGCGGGCATTGTGTTTTCGGGCGCGTCGCTGGCTCCACCTCGATGGGCGAAGGCCAGCGGGTGCGAACTGTCGAGAAATGGGTGCGTCGAGGAAGCCACGTATCTGAGTATTGCGCACCGCCACTAGCGTGAGTGCATGTCAGACGTACGCGCTATCCCGCTTGCCGGCGAACGATTCACTTCTGCGCACTTCATTGAGGTGCGCTCGCCATACGACAATTCGCTTATCGGCAAGATACCGGCGTGCACGGCTGGCGACGTTGACCGCGCCGTCGCTGTTGCTCGCGCGGCGTTGCGTGCTGGCCTCATGCCGCAGTGGCGAAGGGCCCAGATTCTCGACATCGCAGCGGCTCGACTTACCGAGCGCCGCGAAGAGTTTGCACAGATCATTAGCCGCGAGTCGGCCAAGCCAATCAAAACGGCGCGTGTCGAGGCCGAGCGCGCTGCCGGCACGTTCTCGTTTGCAGCTGCCGAGGCTCGCAAGCTTGCCGGCGAAATGATTCCGCTCGATGCTTTGCAATCGGGCGAGGGAAAGTTTGGTTTTACGTTGCGGGTGCCAATCGGCGTCGTCGGAGCGATTGCCCCGTTCAACTTTCCGCTCAATTTGGTTGTTCACAAAGTTGCCCCAGCGATTGCTGCTGGCTGCCCATTAGTGCTCAAGCCTGCCTCGCAAACGCCGTTCTGTTCGATTGTGCTCGCCGAGATGTTGATCGACGAGTGTGGGCTTCCGGCCGACTACCTGCAGGTGGTTACAGGTGGCGGCTCTACCGTTGGCAACGCAATTGTTGACCATCCAGATGTTGCGCTCATCACCTTCACCGGATCACCCGACGTTGGATGGGGCATTCGCAGTCGGGCGCCGCGTAAGCGTGTTGGCCTTGAGCTCGGCAACAACGCCCCGGTCATCATCGAGCCCGATGGCAATTGGCTGCAGGCTGCCGACAAGATTCGCATGGCGGGCTTCAGTCACGCCGGCCAAAGCTGCATCAGCACTCAGCGCATCTTCGTGCACTCATCGATCGCGGCGCGGTTCACCGATGCTCTCGCTGAGCGGGTTGCCACGCTTGTCGTTGGCGACCCGGCCGACGAAGCCACTGATGTATCGGCGTTGATCTCAATCAGCGAACGCGATCGTGTGAAAAGTTGGATCGATGAAGCAGTGACCCAAGGAGCGCAGCTCGTGAGCGGCGGAGTCATCGGCGACGATGGGGTGTTGCGGCCAACCATCCTTGCCAACGTTTCGCACGACATGAAGGTGTGCGCCGGAGAGGTATTTGGTCCTGTAGTTGCAATTGCGGCGTACGACGATCTCGACGAAGCGCTGCGCCTTGCTAACGACTCGGCATTCGGTTTACAGGCGGCCATATTCACGAGCGACATCGGCAAAGGACTGAAGGCGATCCGTACTCTCGATTTCGGTGGCGTGCTCGTGAACGAGGTGCCCACATGGCGCGCCGATCAGCAACCGTATGGCGGTTTGCGCGATAGTGGCAACACACGTGAAGGCCCGGCCTTCAGCGTGAAAGAGATGACCGAAATCCGCATGGTGGTCATCAGCGAGTAGGGGGTCGCTAGATGCTGCGACCCGAGTCTTTCCAGTACTCGTCTTTGAGCAGGCGTTTGTAGAGCTTGCCCGTTGGATGGCGGGGGAGTTCTGCTCTGAAGTCAATGCTGCGCGGGCATTTCACATCGGCGAGTTGCGACTTGCAGTACGCGATGAGTTCTTGTGCGAGAGCGCGGGCTTCTTCGTCGTTAGCCGGCATCGTTACCGGTTGCACAACCGCCTTGACCTCTTCGCCGAAGTCTTCGTTGGGTACTCCAAATACGGCGACATCAATCACCTTTGGATGGGTGACCAATGCGTTCTCGGACTCCTGTGGATAGATGTTCACGCCGCCAGAAATAATCATGTACGACTTGCGGTCGGTGAGATACAGAAAGTTGTCGCTGTCGAGATATCCAACGTCGCCAAGCGTGGTGTAACCCTTGGCGTGGCGCGAGCTGGCGGTCTTCTCGGCATCGTTGTGGTACTCAAACGAAGCCCCACCCTCGAAGTAGATGGTGCCGCTTTCGTAGGCAGGTACGTCGTTGCCGTTGTCGTCGCAAATGTGAACGGTGCAACCGATCGGCGTGCCAACAGTGCCCTCGTGGCCAAGCCACATATCGCTATTGCAGTACACGAACCCGTTGCCCTCGGTGCCCGCGTAGTACTCGTGCACGATGGGACCGAACCACTCAATGATGCCCTTCTTGACGGGAATCGGGCATGGCGCCGCAGCGTGAATGATGCAACGCATCGACGACACGTCGTATTTGGTGCGCACGTCGTCGGGCAGTTTCATCATCCGAACAAACATGGTTGGCACCACTTGGCTTGCAGAGGCCTGGTGCTTTTCGATGAGCGCCAAGTACTGCTCTGCATCGAAGTGCTCCATCACGATGACGGTTGCGCCGAGGCCTTGAGCCGACATGCAAAAACGAAGTGGCGCTGCGTGGTACAGCGGTGCGGGGGAGAGGTAGACGCTGTCGCTGGTGACACCGAAGAGCATGGTGAGCGAGCCCGCTACCGATCCGGCCGTGGTCTCAAGCGGAAGCTCCTTGAACTCGCGCATCACGCCCTTTGGACGGCCCGTGGTGCCAGAAGAGTAGAGCATGTCAATGCCAGCAATACGAACCTCAAGTGGCGCTGCGTTCTGCTCGGCGACGCTGTCTTCGTAGCTGTCGTAGCCGTTGATGACACCGTCGAGCATGAGGCGTAGCTCAACCCCTGATGTCTCGGGAGCAATCTCGGCGGCCTGGTCGGCTTTGTACTTGCTCGTGATGAAGACCCGTGCGCTGCAGTCGTTGAGGATGTAGACCAATTCGGGACTCGTGAGTCGGCTCGAGCACGCCGTGTACA
Organism: Ferrithrix thermotolerans DSM 19514; assembly: GCA_945861025.1. GTDB lineage: Bacteria > Actinomycetota > Acidimicrobiia > Acidimicrobiales > Ilumatobacteraceae > WLMZ01. The sequence continues at coordinate 94,898 of CAMASN010000001.1, read as the reverse complement.
CGAGGCCCGCGTAGTGGCAGCCCCACATCACCTCGAGATAGCGAGGGTGGTTCTCCATGCAAATGGCAACATGATCGCCGGGGCGGAGACCGGCCCCGTACAGCAACTGGCTCAGACGGTTCGCCGCAGCATCGAGTTGCGCAAAGGTCTGCACTTCGCCGGTAGAACCGATGATCACGGCCGGCTTGTCGGGTGTTGTGGTCAAGTACGCGCCTGGAAACATGATGGCGACGGTAGCCGAAGCTACGTTGTGCCAATGGATCCAAAGGGCATCAAGAATCGCTTCAGGCTTCTACTTGAGTCCAGCGACGAAGCCCTCCCGCTCGACACGTTGTGCTACCTGCTTTGCCAACTAGCGGGCTACGAAATCGACATCGCTGCCGAACAGGCCAAGATCGATTCGCTCGCCGAGACCATGGCGCCGTCGTTCGCCGGAATGATGTTGTCCCTGTTCGGACCCTCGGGTCATGTGCGTGGTGATACGGCCACGTACTACAACATTGACAATTCATTGTTGTCTCGCTTGCTCGTTCGCGGTGTGGGTCTTCCGATCACGATGTCGGTGCTCGCTATGGAGTGCGGCAAGCGCCTGCGAGTGCCAATCGTTGGTGTCGGTTTGCCGGGCCACTTCATCGTTCGAGATGGCAATGACTCGTCTACGTATGCCGACCCCTTCAACGGAGGCGCGCTACTCAACCGCCATGGCGTGCAGCAGTTGTTCGTGCAACTATCGGGTGGCAACGTGGCATGGAGCGATGCCTACCTGCGCGTCGTCAACAAGCGCGAGATCTTGCTGCGCATTCTGAACAACCTCAAGCTTGCGAGCGGCCGCAGCCCGGTCGGTAGACCACTGCATGCCATGGTTCTCGAGCTGATGAGCTGGTTCCCAGATGGGGCTCCGTTCGATCCTCGCAATGCGCAGCGCGTGATGTCGCCGTACAACTAGCGCCCGTATGGGCCGGCCGCAGGCCCGCATGGGCGCGATGTGGGACAGCAGTTGTCCCACATCGCGCCCATGCAACTGGGTTTGGGGATTTAGGCGGACTCGGAGGCGGACGGGGTGGGTGGTGTGACGAGGGGTGCGCTCGGTTGGTCGCTGATTCCGAATGCTCGGTAAGGTTTGTCGTTCACTGAACGACTGTCGAGACCTTGGAGTTGTGGCGATATGACCGTTACCGAATCTGTGCTTACTACCGAAGAGAGTCGCGTCGACGACCTCGTCACCGAACTGCTCGCTCAGTACCCGCCGAAGAGCACGGACCCCGTTACGTTCCTCGGCGCTCAGTTCGATGCCGGCCTCGCATGGGTTCATTTCCCAGTCGGCCACGGCGGATTGGGTCTCAACCCAAAGATGCAAAAACTCGTGAACGAGCGCGTATTCGCGCTGGGTGCACCCCACCCAGTTGCTCGTAACCCAATCGGCTACGGCATGTGCGGTCCAACCGTTGCGGTGTGGGGCAGCGACGAGCAAAAGGCGCGTTACCTGCGTCCGTTGTTCACCGGCGAAGAGATCTGGTGTCAGTTGTTCAGCGAGCCAGGTGCTGGTTCTGACTTCGCCGGATTGTCATCGCGTGGTGTCAAAGACGGCGACGAATGGATCTGTAACGGCCAAAAAGTATGGACCACGTTGGCTCACCTCGCCCGTTGGGGTCTGCTCGTCGTGCGCACCGATACCGAGGCCGTGAAGCACGCTGGCCTTACAGCGTTTGTCGTCGATATGCACGCACCAACCGTCGAGGTTCGCCCGCTGCGTCAGATCACCGGCGAAGCCGAATTCAACGAGGTGTACTTCACCGACACCCGCATACTCGATAAGGAAATGCTTGGCAAGCCCGGCGACGGATGGCGCGTGTCGCTCACCACCCTCATGAACGAGCGTGTCTCCATCGGCGGAGCCATTCCGGCCAAGGGTTCTGGCACCATCCGCGACCTCGTGAAGACGTGGCAAGCAATTCCTGCCGATCGTCAGGACCCAGCGTCACGCGACGAGGTGATGAAACTCTGGAGCCGCGCTGAGATCTTGCGTCTCACCAATATTCGCGCCAACCAGATGCGCAAGATGGGCGATCCCGGCCCCGAGGGTTCCATCGGCAAAAGCGCGTCAGCCGATCTCAACAAAGACATCTATGCGATGGTGGTCAACCTGTTAGGCGCCGACGGAATGCTCTATGGCTCGTACGAGATGGTGCAGCCGAACCACGCAATGGGATTCGAGACGCTGCAAAAGGCGTTCCTGCGCACCCGTGCTAACTCGATTGAGGGCGGCACCACCGAGGTCATGAAGAACATCCTCGGCGAGCGCGTGCTCGGCCTGCCTGGCGATGTGCGAGTCGACCGTGATCGCCCATGGAGCGAAGTTCCTCGCAGCTAAGGGCTCGCCGTGAAGCGCTCGGCGCAATACAGCGCGCTTGTCGAGCCAATCGCCTCTAGCCATTTGTTGTGAAGACCGTTACATTGGCGCCACTTCAACAGCCCGAATCGCCTCTTCGGTAGGCGAGAGAATCGAGTGCGGGCTCCAGATCCGAGCAGATATGCGTGTACGTCCGGTTGCGAAAGTCTTGGTGGTGTTGGTCCTCATGGGCTGTGTCGCGGGCATTTCGTGGGCCTGGGGCAGTGGATTCCGTGTCTACTCGGTTCGTTCGTCATCAATGGAACCTGCGTATCGCTACGGAGACGCGGTGGTAGTGATGCCCATTGTCGACGCAGTACACGTGGGCGACGTGATCAACTTCCACAACCCAATCGATCAGCAGATGGTTACTCGTCGCGTGGTCTCAATCGCGGGCGACCGCATCTCCACCAAGGCCGACGCCAACCTGCTCGCCGATAATTGGACGATTACGCCTCGACTCGTCGTTGGACGCGTCGTGACTCGAGCACCGTTTGTTGGCTACGTGATGTTGTTCTGGAAGCAGTCGGTTGGTCTCGGCGGATTGGTGGCGTTGGCGTTGGCCGGACTGCTGCTCTACCAGATTGCGTCTCCTAAGAAAAAGGACGAGAGCACGATCACGATCCCAACGTCGGTGCCGCTCTACGTGGCTCGGCCGCAGCCCAAAGGTGTCGAGTACGCAATCACCCAAGACGAACACGGCCGTCGCCACGTACTTGCTGTGTCGCGTCAAAACGGTGAGCAGTCGAAGAACCGCCAACGCATGAAGCGCTGATCGCTCAAGACCTATTTTCCGGTGTGCAGCAGCACGCCAAGGAACACAGCAGCCACTGAACACGCGGCGCCAACCGCCCCGCCTAACGCCAACATCAGCTTGGTGCGAGCAGCAATGTGCGCCGCGGTAGCTACGCCGGCAGCGATTGCAACGGCGATTTTTATGAAAACGGTGACTTGGTAACTGTTCGATGCCGCCGTTATGTCGATGGCAGCAAGGATCCACATGCCTGTGACGACCAGCACCGCAAATGCTGGCCACGCCAATCGATTGAACGCTTGGGCGGCCTGCTTGGCGGCGCCCTCATGTTTGCGCAGCACAGGCAGCAGTGCCGCCAAGGTGAACTGACCGCCGACCCAAATAGTGGCGGCGAGGACATGCAGAGCGATGCGAATAGTTGCGACGGTTGGAGTCATCATCGTTTGTCAGCCTGACAGGCCGCAGACGTTGTCAGCGAATGTCACTCGGCGCTAAGCGCAGCGAGCACTTCACTGGCGGGCACAGCGCGATCATCGATGGCCGCAGCATCAGACGATGCACCAAGCAGCACCGCCGACGCCCTACTGATTGCGGCCTGCAGATCGCGGATGTTGCGAGGCGGTGGGAAGTATTCGTTTTCTTCGGTAGCCCGCACGGTTTCGACTCCGAGGCGCGGAGCGAGATGCGCCAGCACAGCTTGGACGAGGTCTTCGGGAGCCGAGGCGCCTGCGGTAACTCCGACGACGCCCGTTAGATCGTTCGGTAACTCTTCGACATGGTTGATGCGGAACACTCGTGGACAACCAGCCTCGATGGCGAGCTTCTCGAGCGCCCGGGTGTTCGACGAGTTTGCCGACCCAATCACGATGAGTGCGTTGACGCGAGGCGCAATCGTCATCAGTGCAGATTGGCGGTTCGTGGTCGCAAAGCAAAGATCGCTGCGCCCAGGCGACCACACATCTGGGTAGCGCTCTCGAACAGCCACAGCCACACCTTCCCAATCGCGATGCGACAAGGTTGTCTGGGCAAGCAAGGCAACTGGTCCGTCGAACTGGGGGAGCGCAAGAACTTCGGCGACAGATTCGACACGGCTGATTGCGTGGGGAGCAACCGCCATCGTGCCAACCGCCTCCTCGTGGCCCTCGTGGCCGACGTAGACAATTCGGTAGCCCTTGCCAGCGCGAACCTTGACCTCATGGTGAACTTTGGTCACCAGCGGGCACACCGAGTCGACGACATAACTTCCTCGCTCGCGCGCCGCCTCAACGACATCGGGCGCTGAGCCGTGAGCCGAAAGCATGATCGGGCGGCCAAATGGAACATCGGAAATGTCGTCGACAAACACGACGCCTTGAGCTTCAAACTGCTCGACGATGAGTTTGTTGTGCACGATCTCGTGGTAGCAGTACACCGGGGCAGGGAAGCTGCGCACCATGAACGCCAGCGCCTTGATAGCCATCTCGACGCCAGCGCAAAAGCCACGCGGCTCAGCGAGCAGCACTCGATCAACATTCACCCAGCCAGACTACCGGAGCGCTCCTAGCTGACGCACGGTAGCCTTGACGGGCTATGTCCACCCCCGTTGTTACCGTCATCGAACCAGGTTCACCTGCAGCAATGGCTGGCCTTTTGGCGGGCGATGAAGTGCTTCGGCTCAACGGTCAAGTGCCTCGAGACATCATCGAGTGGCGGATCCTTGTCGACGAAGCCGAACTCGATGTCGATATCCGCCGAAGCAATGTAGAGCTCTCGTTTGAGATCGCCAAGCGCGCCGGAGAGCCACTAGGAGTCGAGGTAGAAAGCGCATTGTTCGATCGTGTTCGCACATGCGACAACCATTGCGAGTTCTGCTTTATCTACCAACTGCCAAAGGGTCTACGCAAGAGCCTCTATCTCAAAGACGACGACTACCGACTCAGCTTTCTGTATGGCAATTTCACCACGCTTACTCGCTTCACCGAAGCCGATCTTGAGCGTGTTATCACCGAACGTTTGTCGCCGCTGAACGTGAGCATTCATGCCACCGACCCAGAGATCCGCAACCGTATGTTGCGTAATCCTCGCGGCGGAATGAGCCTGCGCTGGCTGCGCGCGCTGCTCGACCATGGCATCACGGTGCATGGCCAAGTCGTTGTGTGTCCAGGTGTCAACGACGGTGCTGTTCTCGACGACACGCTCGCTGGCGTGCTCGATCAGTACCCCGAGTTGGCGTCTGTTGCTTGTGTGCCGCTAGGACTCAGCAAGTTCAACACCGAAGGTGCAATGCGTGAGCACACACTCGAAGAAGCCAACGCAGTGCTCGACACGGTCCACGATTGGCAAGACCTGTTTAAAACGGTTGTTGGCCACCGCATGGTGTTTGCCGCCGACGAGTACTACCTCATGGCGGGCCGTCCGTTTCCCGATGCCGAAACCTACGCAGGCTTCGAAATGCACGAAGACGGCATCGGCATGGCGCGCACCTTCGAGATGGAGTTCAGCGGCAAGGTCGATACGCCAGTTGGTCCGCAGGCTGGGTTCTTCGCCTCGGTCGATGGCGCCCCTGCAGCGGGTTATCGCGCACCTCGCAACCCTGCGGGCGACACCGGTCTTCGCGGCTGCGGTGGTGAAGCCGCTACCGAGGGCTCGGTGCAGCTCCGACCACGCGCCTCGGCGCCCATTGGCATCCTCACCGGAGTGTTCGGCGCTCAGGTGCTCGGACCGCTTGTTGCCGAACTTGGCCGCGATGATGTTCGCATCATCGCCGTTCCCAATGTGTTCTTTGGCGGCAATACCGCCGTCACTGGTTTGATGGTGGGCGAAGATATCGCCAGAGTGCTCAGCCAAGAGCCGCTCACACACCGCTACCTGTTGCCCGATGTGTGTCTCAGCGAGGGACGTTTCCTCGATGGCACCACAGTTGATTCGCTGCCCCGCTCCGTTGAGGTCATTTCAACCAACGGCATCGCGTTGCGCCACGCCCTGGAGGTAGGACGATGACCGAAATAGATGAAGCCCCTGAGTTACCAAGTGTGGTGATTGTTGGCCGTCCAAACGTGGGCAAGAGCACCTTGTTTAACCGTATAGTCGGCGAGCAAGTTGCCATTGTCGAAGACCGCCCTGGCGTGACTCGCGACCGCAAAGAGGTCGACGCCGAGTGGCTCGGCCGACCATTTAAGTTGGTCGACACCGGCGGATGGTTGCCGTCTGGCAGCGAACTCGATGACAAGGTCAGTCGCCAGGTCGAGGCCGCCGTGCGACGCGCCTCGTTGGTGATGTTCCTCGTCGACGGTTCTGTTGGCGTCACCGACGACGACGAGCAGATCGCAATCTGGCTGCGTCGCATCAAGCCTCCCGTGCTGCTGGTAGTCAATAAGGCCGACAACGATCAGCGCGAAGGCGCGCGATGGGAGTTCCTGTCACTCGGCCTAGGCGAGCCACTTCCTGTCAGCGCGCTGCACGGCCGTCGCGCCGGCGATCTGCTCGACGAAGTCATTGCGCGCATCCCCGATGTCAGTCCTGCTGGCATCGTCGAGGCGTTCCTCGAAGATGATGAGAACTGGACTCCACCAGAGCAAGCAGCGCCGCGCGTTGCCGTTGTGGGCCGACCAAACGTAGGCAAGAGCACGCTGTTTAATCGCCTTGTTGGCGAGAACCGATCAGTGGTGCACGACATGCCCGGCACAACTCGTGACGCCATCGACACGTTGGTCGAGACCGACGATGGACCCATCGTGTTCGTCGACACCGCAGGCATGCGTCGCCGCTCGAAAATCGACGATTCGGCCGAGTACTACTCGTTGGTTCGTGCGCTGCGCGCCATCGACGATGCTGACATTGCGCTGTTCGTTATCGATGCCACCGAAGGCATTACCGGCCAAGATCAACGCTTGGCCGAACGTGTCGATGCAGCCGGCTGCCCAATCGTGTTGCTGCTGAACAAGTGGGAACTCATCGACGATGCCGAGCGCCGCCTCGACATCTTGGCCGAGGTCAAACGCAAGCTCGGCTTCATTGGTGACGCACCAATCTTGAAGATCTCTGCGCTCAGCGGCAAGGGCGTCAACAAGTTGGCGCCGGTGCTCAAAGAAGCCATTGTGCAGTATCACCGCCGTGTCCCTACGCGCGATGTGAACAAGGTGATCTCTGCAGCCCAGCAAAAGCAGCCTGCGCCGGGCGGCACCAAGGTGCTCTACGCAATGCAGGGAGCCACTGACCCGCCTACTTTCACGTTGTTCGTGAACCGCGAGTTGCCGCACACCTATCTGCGCTATCTCGAGCGCAGCATCCGCGAGGCATTCGACTTCGGTTCCACGCCGCTGAAACTTCGCGTTCGTCGCCGCACCGAATAGCGTTCGATCGTGCTCAAGAAATCCACCGATCTCAGGAGGGCGCATGCCGTGGTGTGAAGACTGCGCGAAGTATTTCGCGCCATCGGCGATGACAGAGGCAGGTGCCTGTCCGACATGCGGTCGCAGCCTTGAGGCTCAGGTTCCGCGAACCCCAATTACCGCCAAGAACCTCAACCTTCACAAGTTGGCCGCTGGCGATGGCGCCGAAGAAGACATGAAGGCGCCGTGGCACTTCAAGTTGCTCATGGTGTTGCTCGTGTTGTACTTCGTGTATCGAATCGTGCAGCTGTTCCGCTAGCGAGCGCTGTCATTGGAGTCTCATCATCGGTTCGCGTGGGTGGTTGCAGCGGTATCCGCTACGCTGACGTTTCCGTTCATGACGGGCTGTAGCGCAGCTTGGTAGCGCACTTGCCTGGGGGGCAAGGGGTCGCAGGTTCAAATCCTGTCAGCCCGACCACGAAGTAGCAGATCAGGGGCCATCCGCAAGGGTGGCCCTTCTGCGTTTTCGCCAAAAGGCGGCTACCGGGCTGCTACCGGCTGTTGCTCGCTGTTCCTCGCCTCTGCTGCCGGCTGCTGCTCCTCGTGAAGCGTCAGCGCATGGTCGACGTGCGGTGGCGCTTTATGGGGCAAATGATCGGGCAAAGCTCGGAGCTTGTTCACTGCGGACGACCACGCGCACATAGTGTGCGGCGATGGGTTTCTACAGCGTGCATGGGTTGACTCGTTCGTACTTCACTCGCAAGGTCACGGGGTACCTCGATTACACCGACCGTCCATGGCGGCTCGAGCCAGGAGCGATGTTTCACCCCGCAGCCAGCGCCGCCGGATGGAACGGTGGAATCCCCGTTGTTCAGACTCCCGACGGTGTGCCGATGTGGGACTCGACCTCGATCATCGAGCACCTCGATGCGTCGGCTGTTCGATCGGTGCTACCCGAGGATCCAGCGCTTCGGTTCCTCGCCTACATGCTCGACGACTTCTCCGATGAGTGGTTTTACCGTCCCGCTGTCGCGAGTCGTTGGTGCTATCCGGTGAACGTGGCGGCCTCTGGTTGGCAACTGGCGCAAGAAATGTCGATGACGATGCCTGCACCGGCGACGATGATCTTCCAGATGGTCACGCAGGTGATGACCGCTAGCGTCCCGAAACTCGGCATTTCGCCGGGCAACATTGAGACATGGATGAACGAGGTCTACGTGCCGTGGCTGCAGGTGCTGAGTGCGCATCTCGATGGCGGTGTCTATCTGCTTGGCGACCGCCCGTGCATCGCTGACTTCGCTCTCTTCGGCGCCAACATTGCTCATTTCGTAGCTGATCCTTATTGCCGCGAACTCGCAGACGAGCATGGTCCGAACGTGGTGAGCCACACCACGCGATTGCTCCTGCCTCAACTGCAGCAATTCGGTGAGTGGGCCGACGAGCATGCGCTTCCCGAAACGCTTATCTCGGTCCTCGCTGAAGAAGGCCGGCACTACCTTCCGTGGGTTGCTCGAGCCACGGTTGATGGTTCGGCATCGGTCGAATTCGCTGATGGTGTTGTCGAAGAGATCTCTACGACGAACTTTCTGAACGAGGCCCGCGGCATTCTGCTCGCCCGCTATGTGGCCGCTCGAACTGACAAGCTCGACGCGATTCTTGATCGCGCAGGCGTGCTGAGATACTTCGCCGGCTACACAGATCAGGCCACCGCAATTCCCGATTCGTCGAGTCCGCCGCAGCCGACGGACAATCGTCCGTACGCCACCAACTGAAGGGTGCGCGCTGCGTAACGCGTGAGCGCACGGTAAACGTGCGCTCACGCTTTACGGGGATGACGATGGGGACACGCGCCTGGCAACCAACACCACGAATCGGCTTGGCTGGCGTGTGCCTCGAAGACGGGCTCGCCACGGTTTCCACGCCCACTGCCATCCGTACCAGGTGTGATGCCGGCGCCAACGCAGCCCGAGTTGCGTTGCAAGCTCATCGAGCATGGCTGGCGTGAGATACCCAACCGACGGCACGGAGTCGGATCGGGAGCCGAAGCGCTGCTCGAAATCGGCATGGCGTTCGGTAATCATCGCCTCGCCAGCCGAGGATTGCTTGTACATGGGGGAGTCCATGACCACGATCTGTCCGGAGGGTTTGAGCACCCGCAAGGCCTCTGCAAATGTGGCGGAGTAGTCGCATGAGTAATGCAGGCTGGCGTTGTAGATCACAATGTCGGCGGTGGAGTCGGCAAAGGGCAATGAGTCCATCTCCGCTTGAGAGCACGAAAACGCGCGCTCGAAGTGTCGCGCAGCGCCGAGGCCATCGTGCGGGTCGACCGTGAGGTCAACAGCGAGCATCTCATGGCCGAGCTCGGTGAGTCGGTTCGATAACCAGCCCACACCGGCGCCGACATCGACAACAACCAGCGGGGTCGACGGCGAGCGAAAGATGCGCCTCCGCACGGTCTGCCACGACCGCCGACGCATGTTCCACTGCCACTCCATTGGAGCCCCTGGTGCGGTGCTAGGCAGGTTTTGAAAGTACTCAGGGTCGTCGCTGGCGCGGCCCTCAGCGAGACGGACTGTCGTGTAATCGTTGAGGAACTGCTCGAAGTACGCCACTCGCGACGCAGGTAGGAAGCAGTCAATGCCTTCCACCCTGGCGTAGATCTCGGCGCAGGCGACACACCTGTACTCAGGCGCAACGACGCGCAACGGACCGCGACACTGGGGACAAACGCGCTCGACCATTGTCTGCAGGCTTGCCGAAGAGGCAGCCCTTCGTCCAGTGCGCCGCCAAGTTTGGCTCAAGTCCGCACTGCAAATACCGATGATTGAGAGGTGCCACAGAGCTGCTGCGGCGTGTGAACAGACGGGCGTCCTATGAAGCATGACAAGAGCGCATCCCGCTTCTGGCTCATGTATGCCCGTGGTCAGGCCGCTCGCAGTGACAGCGAGATCGGCAACGAGCGCAACCTGGACGACCGTGGTGAGACCGACGCCGGCTTTTCGTTGGTCGAGATTGTGATGACCATCACCATCATGGCGATCATCATGGTGCCCACTTTGAACGCCGTGATGGCCACGATTACCGCTGGCCGCTTGAACACCAACATGTCTGCGGTCGAGACGGTCCTGCAAAACGCTGCTGACCGCGTGAACCGTGCACCAAAGAGCTGCGACTACACCTTGTATGCGCAAGCCGCAGCTCAGACCAACGGGTGGACCGCCGACACCACGACGGTCCTCCAGCAACATTTTGTACCGGGAGCTACTGCAAACACCGATGGTCAATGGGCCGACCTTGCATGTCTTGCGACCGAATCGGCGCCCGCTGATCTCGCAGTTCAGCTCGTCACGATCACTGTGACAAGCCCGGACGGCAAAATCGAAAAATCTTTACAGGTGGTGAAGAGCGATGTGTAAACACCCATTCCTCCGTAAGTCGCGCCTAGCCCGCAAACTGCGCACGAATCGTGTGGCTGGCCGCGACGAGGGAATGACACTTGTTGAGCTGCTTATTGCAATAGCGCTCACCGGCATTATCGCAACTGCGCTGTCGGGCGCAGTCGTGGTCATTTTGAACCAACAGTCGACGAGTAATGGTCGGCTCAACAACGCTCGCGCCGAAAACGGCGCTGGCCTGTGGATCCCTGGTGATCTTGCTTCGGCGGGACAGAACGTCGACACGTCGCCCAGCATCGACCCATGTTTTGGAGCCTGCCCCGTTGGTGCCGATGTTGGCGGCTCGAATGCGATGATGCTTTCGTGGAGCACGCTTGTTGCGAACAGCAGTGGCCAGTCAGTGACCAAGCTGACCCAGGTCTCGTACCGTTACGTGCTGGTTGGCGACGAATACCAACTTATTCGGGTGCAGTGCGACCAGACCGAAGGCTCCGTTACCTGTCGCACCATTGTCGTGCTGCACAATCTTGATTCACCGCCAGATGGCAACTTCACCGCTGGCGTCACCGTCCCTGACTGGATCATTAAGGTGAGCACACCCCCTGACCCGTTGGCGATTGACCCAACGGTCACCACCATCGAAGGCGACGCACCGGCCGTTGCTGTGAAGAATGCCCAGCGAGTGGTCGTCACCGTGAACGGCGGCGGAAAGTCGGCAGGCGCTGGCGGCGGAACGAACCAGATCAGCCTGAGCGCTGGTGGCACAAACCGTACGCTGATCGACTCGACCAGCATGCAGGGTGCGCCGTCGCTGATTGCGGCACGCTCGTTGTGCGGTGGGTCGATCACGCTGATCGTGGACCGCTCCGGCTCGATTGGCGCTGCAGACTTCGCCAAGGTGAAGACCGCGGTTGGCCAGTTCGTCACGATGTTCGTTGGTACCCCGGTGCGCTTAAAGCTCGTGCCGTTCGACACCATCGCCAGCACGGTCGGCGCAACTGCGCCCGAATGGACGACCACGTACGACATGCTCAACACCTCGGAGGCCAACGCGTTGCTGAGCGAAGTAACGAACATGACCTATCCCGCTGGATACACCAACTGGGAAGACGCAATGTTCCGCACGTTCTACAACGCCGACGGAACAGTCGCTCAAGACCTCCCCGGCATGGTTGTGTTCTTTACCGACGGAGTGCCGACCAACTCGCGTTTGAACAGCTCGTCGAGCTCAATTCCTGCAGATCCGCCGGCGGCTCAGCCCGGCTACTCAACCACGGTAAATGGTCAGTATCAACAGCAAGGCTTCGACCGCGCCAACTTGATCGCAGCGGCCTTCCGCGACACAACTCGCTTCATCGGCGTGGGCGTTGGCCTCGGCATCAGCGGCAACCAAACCTGGACCTCAAGCGTGCCTGGCTACCACTACAACTACACGCGCAGCTACCACCTTGCGTACTCGCGCTATTACCACATAGAAAAGGGTTACCACGCTGACAGCACCGTCACCCGGTGGTACCACATGGAAAAGAACACCGGCTCCACGGATTCGCCGGTTTGGGTCGACGACCCCAATGCCTCTACGAGCAGTTCTCTCGGCACGTCAAATGGTAAGCGCCGGCTTCGCTTCAGCGCTCCATTCCGTCTATCCAAGTCATCTCTCAACGCGAGTGCGATTGCGTCGCAAGACATGGCCACCACGTGGACGGCTCCATCAACGGGCTCGACCAACTTGACCTTGTTCACCGCCCAAGATGTCGCTGCGAACCCGGTGAACGATGGAAGTGACGGCTGGTCTGCGGGTCGCCAATACACGTCGCCCTACACGTATTGGGAAATCAACACCTCGGCTACATCATCCACATCACTCTCGAGCTCATCACGAGCTGCGTTCAGCGAACCGTACTCGTTTGCTCGATCGGTCAACCTGACAGATTCGGCTATCGCCAACCCAACTACCTCATGGGCGACGAATGCTGTGCCAACCGTGACGAACCAGAGCCTCTACACCGCTGCGAATCCGGGGCAGCCTGACAGCGATTCATCCGACGGGTGGACCGGTAAGAGCTACACGTCGCCGTACTCGCTCTCGGATCCGGTGACCACCAGCAGCACTGGCTACAGCAGTAGCGATTCCAGTTGGTCACGTTCAGCCAAGCAGTACAGCCTGCCGTACACGGCCTATGACGCAGCCGTCACCTCAACGGTCACCGGCGCCAAGATCTTGGCGAGGCTGGTGGCCAATTCAGACACGGGCGTGCCAGCAACTCTGGTAGGCGGTACGTACACCAATGCGCTGACCGCGAACATGTACATCTCTCCCGACTACACCAATTTTGGGCTCGCTCTGCAGACCATTGCTCTGTCGCAATGTGGTGGCACGTTGACCCTGCAAACCAAGGTGGGCAGCACGTCGGCCGCAGATCCGTTCACCTATCAAAAGACAGCGCTTACCGACTCGGCTGGCACGGCGTTGGTGTCAGATATGACCGTCGTGACCACTACGAAGCAGTTCTCGAGCGGCACCTTCGACCTCAACATCAGCGACGGCACGTTTCGAACTGTCGAGATTCAGCCGTTGAACCTTTCTGACCTTTCGGGCTACACCTCAGGTACGTGGAGCTGTAAGGCCGGCATTAGCCCGCGAGCATTTACGTTGGTGTCAACCGCCAGCCCGATCTTCTCGGGCATCCGAGTGAAGGTGTCGGCCAACGAAGCTGTGTCATGTGTGCAGACGGTGACCCGATGAGCATGATCAAGCGAAGGCTCGAGGCACTCCGCGAGCAACGCGCGATGGCCGCCGGCGACGAAGGTTCGGCGCTCATCATGTCGCTTGTTGTCGTTATCGTTGCCACGTTGATCGTGACCCCAATGCTCACGTACGCGGTCTCGGTCACACGAGCTAGCCGGCTCGTTGAAAACAAAGCGCAGCGCCTAGAAGCGGTGAAGGGCGGTCTGCGCACAGTTCTCGCTGATCCTGTCGCGCTGTTTAAGGCCTGCAATCAGGACAAGGCAGGAGTGAACCTGAACCCCGTTCTCGCCAGCCCATCGTTGCTCGTGCCAGTGCAAACCACGTGCGCCTTGATGGCCGTGAACTATTCAGAGGACGAAACCAAGCGGCCATACGGTACGACCTCGATTCAGGCGGGGATTGCACTCCCTGGGGCCTATACGCCGTCTTCGACCAATGTTCACGCTGTGTACCCGGGGTCCGGGCAAAGTGACATTCGTGCGTGGCGCAATGTGGCAAGCCTCACCCGAAGCATCGACACAATCTGGTCGCCAAACCTGCCGGTGCATGCGCTGAGCCCTCGTTCGGCAATGGCGTATGACATGCCTGAGGGGTTCGATGCGTGCAAGGTCTACTTCCCAGGCACATACGTTGACCCCATCGTGATCTCTGGGTCGACGCCGGTCTACTTCACCTCTGGTATCTATTACTTCGAGAATTCGATCACCATCACCGACAACGCAAACGTCGTCGTCGGAGGCGGCGGAGTTGAGGGCTGCACGACGGATCAGTTCGCTGCGTTCTATTCAGTAAACGCTCCAGCGACTCACAACATCACCGGGCTGGGTTCAACCTTCGTCTTCGGCATGGCAGGGCGCCTCGTGGTGAAGAACTCTGTGCCCTACACCGGTGCAGTGACCGACTCGATCAGCTTGGTGTTTAACCAGCGCTATGTGAGCTCAACCGACACGAACACATTGCCATCGGCGACGGTGAACATCATGTCGGTAAACGGCGATTTGCCGAACTCAGACCTCAACAATTCAATAGGCGACCTCGATCAGCCGGGTGTGTTGTACGTGCCGTATTCGTTGGCTCCCACAGGCGCCACCACGTTTGGGGCGGCAACCCTGAACAAGTATCGGCCATCAACCTTGGTGCCCGCTGTTCCCGACAACGACGCCATCGTCGAGGTCAATCTGACCCAGCTGACAACCGCCACAGTTTCGGTGCCCGGATATGTCGACGTGCCGCAAGGACGATTCGTGATCTCGATTGGCTCCGGCCTCGGCGCCAAGGCAGCGATTAACTTCGAAGGTGGCGTGTTGGCTCGAACCATCGAAATGCCCGGTGATAGCCCAGCCAAGTTCAAGATTGGTGTGTCCGAAGTGGTGACTCAGTTGGTGCTTCGCCTGAAGAGCATGACCACCACGGGCACGCCAGTGGTTACCTCCGACGCAGTGGTTCAGGTGAATGCCAACGGCGCGTATGCCGTGAACACATGGGCCGTTGGCTAGGCACAACCATCACTCGGTCGATAGAACTCAGTCGAGTCCGAGTACCCGCATTGCGTTTTCACGCAAGAACTTTGGCCATACGTGATCTTTGAACGGAACCTTGGGCATATCGCCCATGATGCGCTCGTAGGTGAGGCCCATCGGCCAATAGCCGGCGTAGATGATCTTGTCGGCGCCGCGACTGTTGGCGTAATCGATGATGCGCTGGTTGTAATGCTGCGGCGCAAACGCGCTGGTGCTGTAGTACAAATTGGGCCACTTCAGCATCAGCTTCACAGCGAGCTCGGTCCACGGCTCGCAACCGTGACGGGTCACGATGTTGAGCTCAGGGAAGTCGTAGCAAACAATGTCGAGCAGTTCTACGTGCTGACACATGCTTGGCAAACGTGGTCCCGGGATGCCTGCGCAGATGAACACTGGAATACCGAGTTCGGCGCACACCGAATAGATGGGATACCAACGCGCGTGATCGATTGGGATCTGCGGATGGCAGCCCGCAGGGAAGGTGCCCACTGCCTTGAGGCCGAACTCTTCGTAGGCGCGGCGGATCTTGCGAACCTCGTCGACGCCCTTGTTGCCGTCGGCTGACAGCGACGGAATAAAACGCGTTGGGTGTAAGCGCATCGCTTTTTGCCCAACCTCGCCCTCGATGCCGATGAGCGAACGCTCGATACCGAAATGGTCCATCGTGTTGATGGCTACCTCGATGGGATCAAGGGTTTCGGGCATTGCTCCGGGAACGTTGCCCTTAAACAAATACTCGACGGGAAACATGGTCTCTTTGCTGGCAACATCTTTGATGTTGGGGCGGAAGAATTCGTACAGATGACGAGGGTCCGGGTCGGGGAATCCCATCATTGTTTCGATGATGCCGAGACCGCCGGGGCCAACTGCTGGCATTGACATAATCAGACTCCGATGAGTTCGCGAGCGTTGTCACGCATGATGAGGCGAACCTCTTGGTCGGTGAAGCCGTGTAGATCGTTGATGAATGCGACTGGCACAGCGAGACCCTCAGCGTGTGGGAAGTCGCTGCCAAACAGCACGCGCTCGGTTCCGATGGCATCGGCGAGATTGCGGATGTCGTCTTCGTAGAACGGCGCCACCCACACATGGTCACGGAACTGCTGGATTGGATCGCTTGGGAACATGTACGGGTTTTGGGAGTAGGCCTTCTTGAACTTCTTCAGGAGCGGCTGCACCCATTCGCTGCCGGCCTCAATGCTGGCGCAGCGAAGGTCGGGGTGACGAGAAAACACGCCGTGGCACACGAGCGCCGCAAACATGTCGAATGGTGCCCGATCGCTCGTCATGGTGCGCAGCGCGGAGAACTTGAATGCCTCGAATGCGCCGCCCGGTTCCCAGTCGTCGATGTACTTGCCATAGCCGGCGTCGCCCGAGTGGAACGCAACCGTGACACCTGCTTCGGCGGCACGCGCCCAGAATGGGTCGTACACCGTGTCTCCGGGGGAGCGGGTGAGGCCGCCCGCAATAGGCACCGGTGCGGTGCGCATCACGATGATGCGCACATTGCGGCCGATCGCCCAGTTGAGTTCTTCGAGCGCCCACTGTGGATCGGCCAAGGTGATGTATGGCGCTGCGTAAATCGAGTTCTTGTAGGCAAAGCCCCAGTCGTCGTCGACCCAGCGATTGAATGCGCGAAACGCAGCGGTCAGCGCTGGAATGTCGTGCTTGAGCGATTCTTCCATTCCTACGCCAAGGGTGGGAAAAAAGAAGGCTGAGTCGAGACCCTGTTCGGTCATCAACGCGAGGCGAGCATCGCGGTCGCGATAGGCCGGGCTGATCTGATCGAGTTCGCCGAACATCGACTTAAGGTCTGATCCGGCCACCTTGCCGCGGAAGTACAAATCGAGCGCGCCTGGCTTCGAGACCGGATTAAACGTTGGGTTCGGGATGAACCGGTTGATCGCACCGCCAACAAGCAGGCGTTGCCGACCGTCGAGCTCAACCCACTGCATGCATCGCTTGGCCATCGATGGCTCGATGTGGCGGATGAAGGCGTCGGTTGCTTCGTAGTAATGGTTGTCTGCGTCGAAGGGCAAAAACCCGAGTTCTGTCATTGCGTCTTCCTCTCATTAAATCTGACGGGGCGTCAGAAACGTAGCCGACGGCGACCGCTTGATACCGTACGAAGCGTGTGTGGACGCGTTGTATCTACGAGCACCCCTCAACAAATTGCTGGTTTTTTCGGCGCCTCGTTCGAGGGCGACCCCTTGCCAGCGAACTACAACGTGGCGCCAACCACCGATGTGTACGCAGTGGTTGACGAACACGGTGGCGAGCCTGCTGTGCGAGCCTTTCACTGGGGCCTCGTGCCTGTCTGGGCGAAGGACATGAAGATCGGTTCGTCGATGATCAATGCGCGTGCCGAGACTCTGGCGGATAAGCCCTCGTTCAAAGGGTTGCTGCGCAAGCGGAGGTGCATTATTCCAATCGACGGTTTCTACGAATGGCAGGCACCAGTCGCAGCAGCGCTGAGTGCCAGAGGTAAACCCGTGAAGCAACCGCTGTTTATCCACCGAGCCGACGGCCACCTGCTGGCAGTCGCTGGTCTGTGGACGGTGTGGCGCGATACGGCGGGGCCCGAATCCGGACCATGGTTGCATAGCTGCACCATCATCACCACAGCGGCCAATGACACGATTGCGCCAGTTCATGATCGCATGCCAGCGATTCTCCCGGCAACGGCGTGGCACGAATGGCTCGACCCAAACATCGACGATCCCAACCAACTCAGTCAATTGTTGCGTCCCGCCCCAAACGACATCCTTGCGATGCATCGGGTCTCAACTGCGGTGAACAGCGTGCGCAATAAGGGTGCCGAACTCATCGCAGAGGTGGACCCAGACGGTACCAACGCCGGTGGTCTGCCAGTTGCCGACAGTTTGTTCTGAGCCCTAGTTGTAGAGGTCGAATAGTTCGCGAATTGCCTTCGCTTGCCCGCCGGTGGTGCTCGACATCACAGCGATTGGAGTAACGCCCGTGGCGTACCAGGCTGCGAGACGGTCGCGCACGCCGGCGGCATCGCCACTGATGGTGCAGTCATCTATCCAACGATCGCTCATTGCCGCAGTGGCTGCGTCACGATCACCACGTTCGAGTGCTGCCTCGATTGCGTCCATCTCGTCGCTATAGCCAGCGACGCGCCAGTAGTTGCGATAGTTCGGCAGCACGATGTAGCCGCTGAGCGTGCGTCGATGAATAGCGCGAGCCGCATTGACGTCGGTGTCGATAACGGTTGGCACCATGTTTGCCAACTGCAGATTGCGACGGCGATCAGCAGGAATTCGCGCAACCTGCATGGGTGTGTGCGAGAGCGAGGCGTTTGCCCACAATGCGCCGTCACCTATCTCGACCGCAAGGTCGAGCATTCGATCACGGAGGGCGGCGAGAAGAATCGGAGGCATCGTCCCAGCGCCTCGGGCGGCTGCGCGCAGCGATGCGACGTAGTCGCGCATATCGGACAGTGGCTTGCCGGTGGCTAAGCCAATGCGATCGAGCATTGGCACATGGCTCACACCAAGTCCGAGACGGAACCTGCCACCACTGACCTCGGCGATATGCGCAGCGGTAGCAGCGGTCTCCATCGGGTGCGACAGGTAAATCGGTTGGATCGACGACCAAAACGTGATGGTCTTCGTGACGTGCGCAAGCGAGCCACACAGCGCAAGGTTGCCGCCAACACCAGGGCACGCCAGCCCAGCGAATCCACGAGTCTCGGCTTCAGCAGCGAGCTCAAGAATGGCTGTCCGCTTGTTGGCTGAACCGATCACGGACAGCGCTGGGAGTTGGTCGTCAGATGAGGTCATATGCCGACGGTAGCCGCGCCGATTGGCGGGCCGAATGCTGGACTGAAACGCAAGGAGCCATCCGCGGGTAACGTCTGGCGCGTGCAGCAGGACAACGGGGGGCAGTTTCAGCGCGAGCGACGCACCCTGCGTATCGGCATCGTTTGTCCGTACAGCCTGAGTATTCCTGGCGGTGTTCAAGCTCAGGTGATGGGCCTCGCTCGCGAGCTTCGCTCGATGGGATACGAAGCGCGGGTCATCGGCCCGTGCGACGGTCCTCCGCCCGCCACGTTCGTGAGCCCCGTTGGCAACAGCCTGCCCACAGCATCGAATGGATCGGTTGTGCCGATCGCCCCCGATCCGAGCGCTCAGTTCCGCACCATCCAACTTCTGAACGACGAAAACTTCGACGTGCTTCATGTTCATGAACCGCTTGCCCCGGGGGCGGCGCAGACAGCGTTGTTCTTGCACCCGGCACCCATCGTTGGCACGTTTCACGCAGCAGGCGAGTCGACGTCGTACAAGCTGCTGACGTCTCCACTGTCACGCTTGGCCGACAACATTTCGCACCGCGTTGTAGTCAGCAAAGACGCACTTGCGCTCATTCATGGCTACATCGGCGGCGATTACGAAGTGCTGTTTAACGGCGTAGAACTGCATCGCTTTCGTGGGGCCGCAACGCACACATTTCTGTTCCCGACAATTTTTTTCTGCGGTCGCCACGAAGACCGCAAGGGCCTCGACGTGTTACTCGAGGCCTTTGCAGCACTGCCCGCCAACGTGCGTCTTGTGATTGCAAGTAACGGCCCCGACACCAAGCGGCTTCAGCAGCAGTACGCAACCGACGCTCGCATCGAGTGGGTTGGGCGCATCACCGACGACGAGAAGATGGCCTATCTGAAGGGCGCAGCAGTGTTCTGTGCTCCGTCGTTGCGCGGCGAGTCGTTCGGTGTGGTGTTGCTCGAAGCTATGGCCGCAGGCACTCCCGTAGTCGCAAGTTCGCTCGACGGTTACATGAACGTGGCGACGCACGAGGTCGATTCGTTGTTGTGCGCCCCCGGCGATGTCGCCGAGCTTGCGGCAGCGTTGCAACGCGTGATCAATGACGGTGCGTTGAGCGAGCGGCTACGCAAAGCCGGCGGGCACCGCGCCGAGCAGTTCAGCATGTCGGCGTTAGCCGCACGGTACGCCGACATCTACGAACGGCTCGCCCGTGAGCAGAAGATTGCGCTTCCGCCTCAACCGGGTCTGGTGCCACGTTTGCGGGCCGCTCGCCAGCGTATGATGCAGTAACGCCTGGCGGCCATAGCTGCTGGATACACACCCACGAAGGAGAACCATGTCCGCTTCACTGATCGTGATCGGCCTGATCGCGCTACTCGTTATTGTCGGCATTGCGCTGTACAACAGACTCGTTCGCCGACGTAACACGGTTGAGAATGCATGGTCGCAGATCGATGTTCAGCTCAAGCGCCGCATCGACCTGATCCCTAACTTGGTCGAAACCGTCAAGGGTTACGCAGCCCATGAGAAAGAAACGCTCGACGCTGTTATCACGGCTCGTAACTCAGCCATGGCTGCACCTGCGAACCCGGCGGCTCAAGCCCAGGCAGACAACATGCTCACTGGCGCGCTGCGTCAGCTGTTTGCACTGAGCGAGGCGTATCCCGATCTGAAGGCAAACCAAAACTTCTTGGCGCTCCAAGAAGAGCTCACCGCTACCGAGGGTCGCGTTGCCTACGCCCGCCAGTTCTATAACGACTCGGTCTTGGGCTACAACAACGCGTTGCAGACATTCCCTACTTTGATCATCGCCAAGATGATGAGCTTCACGCGTCGTGAGTTTTTCGAAGCTGAGCCCGGCGCTCGCGAAGTGCCCAAGGTGCAGTTCTGATCTGCCCACGCTTCGGGGCCTTCGGCCTCTAGCCTTCGACTCACCATGTTCGATCTGATCCGTTCAAACAAGCGACGCAGCGTCGCGCTCATCGTCTCGTTCGTTTTGCTGTTGTGTGCCGTGGGCGCCGCAGTGGGAGTGCTCGTTGGCTATGGCATCGCTGGCACGCTCGTCGCCCTCGTCTTTTCCGGCGTCACTGCCGGTATCTCGTATTGGAAAGCCGATGTGATTGCGCTGCGCATCAGTCGGGCGGTGCCAGCCGATCCCGACGAGTACCGCCGCCTTCATAACTTGGTAGAAGGGCTCTGCATCGCAAGTGGCTTGCCCAAGCCGGGCGTGTATATCGTGCACGATTCGGCGCCCAACGCCTTCGCCACGGGCCGTGATCCCAAGCATGCGGCAATCGCAGTCACGACCGGCTTACTCGAGAAGATGAACCGAGTCGAACTCGAGGGCGTGTTGGCTCACGAACTGTCTCACATTCGCAACTACGACATCTTGGTCTCCACGTTGGCAGTCACGCTCGTTGGAACCATCGCTTTGCTCGCCGATCTGGCTGTCCGCATGATGTGGCTGGGCGGAGCCCGTAACCGTCGCTCTGATGACAACAGTTCAGGTGGCCCGTTGGCCATCGTTGGCATTGTGGTGCTGATCTTCGCGCCGCTGATAGCCAAGGCGATGCAGTCCGCTATCAGCCGCCGGCGAGAGACTCTGGCCGATATCTCCGCATGTCAGATGACGCGGTACCCACCGGGCCTCATTTCTGCACTAGAAAAATTGCGCAACGATTCCACCGAGGTTCGATCAGCCTCGACAGCTACTGCACATCTGTGGATTGAGCAACCAATGTCGGGTGTGAAGGGCGAGGCCAAGCCAAGCCGTTTTCACCGGATGTTCGATACCCACCCCCCGCTAGAAGAGCGAATTGAGTTGCTAAGGGAGCTATGAAATCAAGTACCCAGACGCGTTTGGGCCGCGGCGGTCTCTTTGCTTTCATGAGTTTTTGCTTACTGCTCAGCGCATGTGGGTCGAGTTCATCGAAAACCGCTGACTCGTCGGCGGCCCCGCAAACGTCTGTGCCAGACTCCACCACCGCTGGCACCACGAGCACCACTGCTAAAGATATTCCTGTTGTTAGTTCCATTTTGAGTGCGGTGTTTCCGCTCACGGGTATCGCAACAGTCGACATTCAAGCGATCGCTCGGCCTGCCTTGGTCGTCAAGATCGATAACCATCCCTTGGCTCGCCCACAGAGCGGACTCAACGAGGCCGACATCGTGTTCGAGGAAAACGTCGAGAAACTCACCCGCTTTGCAGCGGTGTTTCACAGCGGGTCGTCAGATCTGGTTGGACCAATCCGGTCGGGCCGCACCCAAGATATTGCAATGCTTGGATCGCTGAATCGTCCGCTGTTTGCGTGGAGCGGCGGTAACGCTCGGGTCACAGCGGCTATCGCAGCCAGCGACCTGGTCGACCTCAGTGCCCTCACCCAGCAGCACAAGCCCGCGTACTTCCGCTCAAAGGCCAAAAAGGCACCCCACGACTTGTACTCAAAGTCCGCCTCATTGTTCGCTTTTGCTCCCGCCGATGCCGGGCCACCGCCTGCCCAGTTCACATACCGTGCCGCTGGCGCCGTGTCTGCGGGCGATGCTGTTACCGGCCTGAATCTGTCGATGGACGGCGTCAAAGTTGCATGGGTATGGGATGCGCCGACAAAGCTTTTCCTGCGGTCAAGCGACGGTACAACGCACCGTGACGCGTCGGACAACGCGCAGTTGTCCACGAACAATGTCGTCGTACTGTACGTCAGCTATAAGCCCAGCCCAGCCGACTTCAAGAGTCCCGAAGC
This sequence comes from Ferrithrix thermotolerans DSM 19514, assembly GCA_945861025.1. Lineage (GTDB taxonomy): Bacteria > Actinomycetota > Acidimicrobiia > Acidimicrobiales > Ilumatobacteraceae > WLMZ01. The sequence continues at coordinate 72,253 of CAMASN010000001.1, read as the reverse complement.
ACAGACCATCGGCACGGGCAATGCGTTGGTCTTTTCTGACGGCAAAGTAGTGAAGGCAACCTGGAGCCGCACCGAACGCCTTCAGCCGTTCGCGCTCAAAGATTCCGCCGGCGGTGTTGTTGCGCTCACGCCGGGGCGAACCTTCGTCGAACTCGGCCGCATCGAATCGGCAGCAGTAGTGCCAGCGGGCACCGATCCGAAGTCGGTTCGTTTCCCGTAGCCAAAATGGTGCGCCCAATGACACTGTTTGAGGCTCGGCGAGTATGCGAGTTCGGGGCCTTGTTCTGTACGATGGCGTCATGAGTTCACCCGATTCCCCCACGGAGCGCGTTACCGGTACCTATCCCGTCAAGCGCGGGCTCGCCGAGATGTTGAAGGGCGGGGTGATCATGGATGTGGTCAACCCCGAGCAAGCAAGAATCGCCGAGGACGCTGGCGCTTGTGCAGTGATGGCCCTCGAGCGAGTGCCCGCCGACATCCGTCGCGACGGCGGCGTTGCTCGCATGAGCGATCCCGAAATGATCGAAGGCATCCAGGCCATGGTCTCGATCCCTGTGATGGCCAAGGTGCGCATCGGACACTTCGTCGAGGCCCAGATTCTTGAGCACCTCGGCGTCGACTTCATCGACGAGAGCGAAGTGCTCACGCCCGCCGACGAGGCCCATCACATCGATAAGTACAAGTTCACTATTCCGTTCGTGTGCGGTGCCACAAATCTGGGCGAAGCATTGCGCCGCATCTCTGAGGGTGCTTGCATGATCCGCTCAAAGGGCGAGGCGGGCACCGGCAACATCGTCGAAGCAGTGCGTCATCTTCGCTCGATCATCGGCGACATGAAGAAGATCACTCAAGCCGATTCGGCCGAACTGTTCGAGTGGGCCAAGCGCCTACAGGCTCCGCTGTCGCTTGTGCAAGAAATTGCTGAGACCGGTTGGCTGCCAGTGCCAATGTTTTGTGCCGGCGGCATCGCCACGCCGGCCGACGCAGCCCTCGCCATGCAGCTTGGCGCCGAAGCGGTGTTCGTGGGTTCCGGCATCTTTAAGAGTGACGACCCATCACCACGCGCCAGAGCAATCGTTGAGGCCACTACCCATTTCCGCGACGCAAGCATCCTTGCCAAGGTGAGCCGAAGCCTCGGTGCGCCAATGACTGGCATCGGCATGGACGAAATCAACCAACGCTTCTCAGAGCGCGGCTGGTAATCACAGCGCCTTACGGCACGAAAGCGGTTTGAGTGCAGCAATCTAGTTCGGAGCCCCCTGGTGCTCGTCGGCGTTCTTGCTTTACAAGGTGCGTTCGCCGCGCACGAACTGGCGCTGGCTGAGTGCGGAGTTCAATGTCGTCAGGTGCGCGTCGCCGCCGACCTTGATGGCATCGCCGCCTTAGTCATGCCCGGCGGCGAAAGCACGACCATGTCGCATCTTTTAGTGACATCTGGTTTGTTCGATCCGCTCGCCCAAAGCATTGCCGACGGGCTTGCCGTGTTCGGCACGTGTGCCGGCATGATTTTGTTGGCTGCCGAGGTGCTCGACGGCCGCGCCGATCAGGTGAGCTTCGCCGCTATCGACATCACGGTTCGTCGTAATGGTTACGGTCGACAGCTGGACAGTTTCGAAGCTGATATCGAGGTACCCAAGCTCGAGTCACCGTTTCATGCAGTGTTTATTCGGGCGCCCAAGGTCGAGCGATTGGGCGCCGCCGTCGAGGTTATAGCCTCGCACGAAGGTGTACCGGTGCTCGCTCGTCACGGTTCTGTTTTCGTGGCTTCCTTTCACCCTGAGCTCACACCCGACTATCGTCTGCACTCGCTGTTCCTTCAGGAGGTTTAACCATGTCCGGTCATTCAAAATGGGCGACAATCAAGCACCAAAAAGGTGCCAAGGACAAAGCTCGTGGCAAGCTGTTCAACAAGATCGCGCGCATCCTCGAAGTGGCCGCACGCGACGGCGGCGGTGACCCGTCAAGCAACGCTGCGTTGCGAACTGCCATCCAAAAGGCCAAGGCCGGACAGATGACAAACGACGCCATCGATCGCGCCATCAAACGCGGCACCGGCGCCGACGACGGCGGCACCTACGAAGCCATCATGTACGAGGGCTACGCGCCTGGCGGCGTGGCGATCTTGGTCGACACGCTCACCGATAACCGCAACCGCACCGGTTCCGATGTTCGCAACATTTTTAACAAGCTCGGCGGCAGCTTGGCCGAGCCCGGCGCTGTGGGCTGGCAGTTCAGTCGTAAGGGCGTCATTATTGTCGATGGCGCAGTTGCTGAAGACGAGGTGATGATGGCAGCGCTCGACGCTGGCGCCGACGACGTCGCCCGCGACGGCGACGAATGGCGCGTCACGTGCACGCCGAACCATGTGTACGACCTTCAAGCTGCTCTCGAGGCTGCCGGACTCGTCGTGCGCTCGGCCGAGAGCACAATGGTTTCGTCGATCACCATCGAAGTTACCGACGCTGCTGATGCGCGTAATATTCTGCGCATCATGGACGCCTTCGAAGACAACGACGACGTGCAAGATGTGTATAGCAACTTCGATATCTCCGATGAACTAATGGAGGCCGTGAGCGCATGAGCATTGGCATTGGCATTGGCGATAAGGCACCCGACTTCACACTGAGCGGCACGGGCGAAGCAAGCTATTCGCTGGCGGCATACCGTGGCCAGCCGGTTGTGCTCGTGTTCTATCCGGGCGATGACTCTTCGGTGTGCACGAAGCAACTCAACACCTACAACGACGACCTCGACGAGTTCTCAGCTGTTGGTGCTCAGGTCTTGGCAATCTCAGCGCAAAGCGTGAGCAGTCACGACAAGTTCAGCGGCAAGCACGGATTCAAGTTTCCGTTGCTGGCCGATCCCGACAAGACTGTGGCGTCGGCGTACGGCACGTTGGGCCCGCTTGGTTTCCCGCGCCGCAGTGTGTTCGTTGTCGATGCACAGGGCGTCGTGCGCTACGTGCATCGGGCGATCGCTGGTCTCACATACCGGCCGGTCAATGAACTGGTCGACGCAGTTCGCGCTGCTCAGGGGTAACGCACAACCAGCAATCGCTAGCCGCCCGCGACGCTGTCGCTTACACATGGGCCGTCGCACGGGATCGAGATCTTGCCGGTGAGCAAGAATCCGAGCGCCAACTGAATCACTCGTGCCTCACTCGAGCCTTTGCCGTGTGGGTCTTCCCCAAACTCCGGATCGGTCGGCGGCAGATTCACTGTTGGCGGTGCTGGATTGCCGTAATCCCACTGCACCAAGATTGATCGATCGACTTCTTTGTCGGTGATCGCATCGATACCGAAAAACGGGTTCACATCCGGACTCCGCGCTGCACGTAGCGCAGGGGAGTGCACGCCTGCGTCGATGGTGCGGGCCAATACTTCGGTGGACACGTTCGTTACCTGATGATCGCCAAACGCCTCGATCATCACGATCTTCTTCGGCGAGATGCCGGGGTAGGTGTTCTGCGTGAGATGTTGCGCGTAGCCGTTGTTCTCTCCGCGATCCCACAGCAACTGCACGAGCTGAAGCGTGATGACTCGCTCGATGTCGCCCGTGTACGCAATGTTGAACACGGATTCGAATTCGGGCCAGTCGGACGATCGTGGCAGCAATAGTGAGTAGTTGATGCCAGGAACGCCGAGCACCACGTTGCTCCATTCGGTGGAGATTGCAGAAGCTGCGCCACCGAGAATGCCGCCTTGGCTGTTGCCGAGCATCGTGGTCTTGCCGGGAGCAATCAGCGGGTCTTGTGTGGCGCTTTGGAAGCTGGCGTTCGAGGAAAACCCGTTGGCGGCGTTGATAGCGCGCCCAAGGAATTGCATGTTGAGCAGGCCCTGCTGCAGGCGATCTGCCTGCTGCTTGAAGTTACTCATATCGCCGAGGATCCCGGCGAGATTGCCGATGTCCTCGGTGGACATCCCGATCCAGTCGCTGCCGCACAGAGACAGTGATCCTTGTTCGACTACGCCACGGAGTCCGTTGATCTCTTCGCGCGAGCCCAACAGACCGTGCCCATACACCACCACAGGCGTGGGGGCTGATGGCGCGACCGGAACAAGACACAGGAAGGGGGCAGCGAAATCTGGCTGGCTGGCGTTGCGTAGCGGTAACCCATCGGGGCCGAGCTCGAATGACGAGCCGGGAGCACCGGTTCCCGTGAGATAATTTGGTATTGAATACGTGCCACGGATGGTGCGCACGGCGCCCTCATCGACGCTCGACTCAATCGTGAACACCGGCGCAGTTGCGCCTACCGATTCGTATGCGTCGCTGCGCATGTGCAGCAACCTGGCCGACAAACTCTGCGCGCTTGCAACCGTGAAGTCCCAAGCCATATAGAGCGTTGAGGGGTCAGCGCCTGCGGCCGTCGCTTCAGCGACGACACCCTGAAGGTGCGCTGCTCGGTCGGGTGTATCTGTGCTGCTCAGCGCATCCGTAAACGACTGCGGTGCTGCAATTGGGCCAGTTGCCGACTTCAGATTCTGGAGCACCACGACATAGCGATGACCTTCGAGAAGTGAACTGGCGGGATGGATCATCAGCAGTCGCTGGTCATCGTTCTCTGCGTGAGCATCAAATTCGGCCCAGTACGGCGAGCGCTTATTGGTGGTTGTATCGAGCAGCACGATGGGCGCATCGTCTTCGAGTGACTTTGCGATATGGGTGCTGGGGGCAACTCCCGACGCTTCGAGATCTAGATCGGGAACTCGTACCAGCAACGCTGAACCCGGCGAGAATCCATCGCCTCGATTTTGGTCGGTGACGTCGATGGCCGTGCCGCCAACGTTCGACGGAGGTGCGCTCGCATCGATCGCGAGACGACGACCTGTGGCGGACGTTGGATCGGCTTTCGTGAATGCGTCGTTTGGCCACGGAAGCAAACAAGCGCTCGGATCGATCGGGTCGCATGCTAGGGGAGCGGCATCTGCAAGCGGTGTCGGTAGCGAGGTGCCTACGGCATCGCTTGAACCGGGTGCCGCGGAGTTAGACGGTACGCCCGAGTTACTGGCGCAGGCGCCGAGTACCAGCGTGGCAGCAATACAGAGGGCTTGAATAGGGTGGCGCATGCCCCGACTATGACACACATGCGAGCTGCGCATGAGGACTACGGGTAGCGAAGCGCACCACATGAACTGGCCTCATCCGCGGCACCTCGAAACCTGGTTGATAGCATACGAACCTATGTTCGTGATGCGCTCGCCCGATGAGCCTCTTGTAGTACTCGGCATCGACCCGGGTCTCACCCGCTGCGGATACGCAGCAGTGCAAGCCAGCGGACCTGGATCAGCAATAGCGCTCAGTCTTGGCGTCATCAAAACTGCGCCAGCAGACCCCTTGCCCAAGCGACTTGGAGAACTTCGCGAAGAGTTCACGGCGTTGCTGATCGAGTTTCGTCCGCACGTGGTGGCTGTTGAGCAGGTGTTCTTTCAGAACAACGTGCGCACCGCGATGAGCGTTGCGCAGGCCAGTGGGCTTGCTTTGGCCGAAGCATGGCTTTGTGGCTGCGAAGTTGTGACATACACCCCTAATCAAGTGAAGGGCGCCGTGGCTGGTTGGGGCGCCGCCGACAAGGCGCAGGTTCAAAAGATGGTTCAAGCCCGACTCGGCCTGTCGGCGGTTCCGAAACCCGCCGACGCGGCTGACGCTGCGGCGTTGGCGTTGTGTCACCTCGCGATGGCGCCGTTGCGTCAACGTGTACGAGAAGCAACTGGTGGCTTGCGATGATTGGTTCATTACGTGGCGCAGTGCTCGAGCGCAGCGCCGACAGCGAGGTGCTGCTCGAGGCAGGCGGGGTCGGTTATTTTGTCACCGTCACACCGCGCACATTGGCCGAACTCGAGCCTGGTGCCAACGTGTTTGTTTATGTGCACCATCACATCCGCGAAGACGCGCAGACCCTGTTTGGATTTTTGCGACGCGAGGATCGGGCCACGTTTCAGGTGCTCATTGGCACGCACGGAGTCGGGCCCTCGATGGCGATGGCCATCTTGGGCACGCACACGCCCTCGGCCCTCATCGACATCGTCGCCAGCGCCGACAATGCATCGTTGTGCATGGTGCCAGGCGTCGGCAAGAAGACCGCCGAACGTCTCCTCATCGAACTCAAGAACCGCCTCAACATCCCCATGCTCGATCCGATCGCAGTCGGCGGCGGATCAAGTGCCGGTTCGGTGCTCAGCGACGTACGCGAGGCGCTCTACGGACTCGGTTATGCGCCCGAAGAAGTGCGCGATGCGCTACGCGAGATTTCGCCAAGCGACGATGCCTCTACTCTGTTGCGCGATGCGCTGCAGTTGTTAGGGGCCAGACGTGCGTGAAGAATTTCTTGACCCAGGGGTCAATAACGAGGTCGAAGAAAGCGACGAGATAGGGCTCCGTCCGCGCCGACTCAGCGACTTCGTCGGTCAACGCGAACTCAAAGAACACCTCGCCATCGTCATCGAGGCTGCCCGCCGGCGCAGCCAGCCCATCGACCACCTGTTGCTTGCGGGTCCTCCGGGGCTCGGTAAGACCACGATGGCAGGCATTGTCGCTGCCGAGATGGGCGGGCACCTCCACATCACCTCGGGGCCTACGCTCGAGCGAGCCGGCGACCTCGCCGCAATTCTCACCAAGTTGGGCGAGGGTGATGTGTTGTTCATCGACGAGATCCACCGGCTATCGCGCGCGGTCGAAGAAATTCTGTATCCAGCAATGGAAGACTTCCAACTCGACATCGTGGTTGGTAAAGGCCCAGCAGCATCGTCTATCCGGTTGCCGCTGCCGCCGTTCACGCTGGTCGGTGCCACCACACGCACGGGCATGATCACCGGCCCACTGCGCGATCGATTTGGCCTTGTCGCTCGGCTCGACTTCTATCACGACGACGAACTCGAATCCATCGTGCGTCGCACCGCCAGCATCGTGGGTGTGAGCATTACTGAGCAGGGAGCATGGGAGATTGCTCGGCGCAGTCGCGGTACGCCGCGTATTGCCAACCGCTTGCTCCGGCGCGTTCGCGACTACGCCGAGGTACGCGGTGACGGCTCGATAGATCAAGACACGGCCCGTGATGGCCTCGCTGTGTTCGGCGTCGACCAGCGCGGCCTCGACAAGGTCGACCGGGCCATTCTCACCGCCATCTGTGTCCAGTTCGGGGGTGGTCCCGTTGGGCTCTCGACCGTGGCAATCAGCGTCGGCGAGCAAACCGAAACGGTCGAAGATGTGTACGAACCGTTCTTGATCCAGCAAGGCCTGCTCGCCCGCACGCCGCGTGGTCGCATCGCGATGCCCATTGCATGGCAGCACCTCGGGCTCGATGTGCCAGCACCCGGCGACGGACGCGCCAACCTATTCAGCTAGCACAACCCGTTTGTCGGCCGTAGCCTCAACGGTCGTGCGTTTGGCTGATTTCGATTACGAGCTCCCAGTAGAGCGCATTGCCCAAACACCCATCGAGCCGCGCGATATCGCCAAGCTGCTCGTCGATCAAGGAGCATCGGCGCCGTTGCACCTGCATGTGAGCGATCTGCACCAAATGCTGCGCGAGGGCGATTTGCTGGTGGTCAACGACTCACGCGTTATCCCGGCCCGGCTCGCGTTGCATCGACACACTGGGGGAGCAGCCGAGGTGCTGCTGCTCGAACCCATTGCAGAAGCCGGAACTGATCGGCGCCTCTGGGAGGCACTCGTGCGCCCGGGCAAAAAGCTCAAGGTCGGCGAGCAGTTACTCGCTGGCGACAACACCCCGTTGGTCGAGATTGGTCCGCGTACCGCAGCCGGTGACACCTTCGAAGTCACGCTGCTCGGCGACGGCGACGCGCTCGACCTGCTTGCCGCATACGGCGAGATGCCGTTGCCGCCATATATCACTGCTCGCCTGAGCGAAAGCGAGCGGTACCAGACGGTGTACTCGAACGAGCCTGGCTCGGCCGCAGCACCCACTGCAGGGTTGCACTTCACGCCAGCAGTTCTTGAGAACCTGCAAGCGATAGGTGTTGAGATTGCCCGCGTTGAGCTTGTCGTCGGCCTCGACACCTTTCAACCAATGAGCGTCGAGAACCCACTTGACCACCGCATACACAGCGAGCGTTACCGAGTTACCGCCGAGGTACTCGAACAATGCCGTGCTGCGCAGCGAGTCGTTGCCGTTGGAACCACCGCAACGCGAGCACTCGAATCGGCGGCCACATTTGGCGAACTCGAAGGGCGCACTCGCTTGTTTATCCACCGCGGGTATGAGTGGAAGTTGGTCGACGTACTGATGACCAACTTCCATCTGCCCAAGACCACATTACTGATGATGATCGACGCGTTCGTTGGCCCGCGCTGGCGTTCGCTCTACGAAGCGGCACTTGCCAACGACTATCGATTCTTGTCGTTCGGCGATGCGATGCTGCTCGACAGGAGCCTGTAATGCACCCAGTTCGATTCGAACTCCTGGCAACCGATGGCAACGCACGCAACGGCATTGGCCATACGGCGCGAGGTCAATACAACACGCCGTGTTTCATGCCGGTGGGTACGCGCGGCGCAATCAAATATCTGTCGGCTGCCGACTACGAACGGCTCGGCGCCGAGATCGTGCTTGGCAACACTTATCACCTGATGTTGCGCCCGGGGGCTGAGACCGTGGCGGCGCTCGGCGGCCTTGGCCGGTTTGCCGGCTGGGGCGGTCTCACCTTGACCGACTCTGGGGGATTTCAGATCTTTTCCCTTGAGCCCAAGGTCGACGATGATGGCGCAACATTTCGCAGCACGTACGACGGCTCTATGCATCGGTTCACGCCTGAGTCGGCAGTGGCCACGCAAGAGTTGCTGGGCGCAGACATTCAGATGGTGCTCGACGTCTGTGCGCCGTTGCCGTCGCCTCCCCAGGTCATCCGACTGGCGCTCGACCGCACGAGCGCATGGGCCGCACGCGCCCACGCAGCGCACCAACGGCCCGACCAAGCGTTGTTCGGTATCGTGCAAGGCGGACTCGACAAGGCAATGCGAGCCGAGTCGGCTCAACGTACGGTCGAAATAGGTTTCGATGGCTACGGCATCGGCGGTCTCAGCGTTGGCGAAACACGTGCCGAGATGCTGCCAGCGCTTGCCGCTGCCATCGAGCATCTTCCTGCCGATCGACCGCGCTATCTGATGGGCGTGGGTGACCCCGCCTCCCTCATCGAAGCAGTCGCTCTGGGCGTTGATCAGTTCGACTGCGTAATGCAGACGCGTATCGGTCGTCACGGCACTGCGCTTACGAGCACCGGCAAGGTGCATGTGAAGAATGCCAAGCACATCAACTCTGACCAGCCGATCGATGCAACATGCTCGTGCGAAGTGTGCCAGCGCCACTCGATGGGCTACATCCGCCACCTATTCCAGGTTGGCGAGCCAACCGGGCCTCGACTGGTGAGCCTGCACAATATTGCGTGGACCTTGCGGTTAATGAGCGACATGCGTTCCGCTATCGCGGCAGGCACGTTTGAGACGTTGCGCAGGCATGTGGTCGCCGTATGGGGCTGAGCAAACTCAAGAATCCTTGACAACTTTCGGGTGGGTGCATCCACTGAAATTGCGCTTCAGTGTGACTATGATTTGCCGTCGGCCCGGCCCCCTGCCGAGCAACCGTTATTTTGGATGTTCTGATGCCTATTCCATTACTTCTCGCAACCAACCACTCAGGCGGCAGTCCGCTGAGCTTGCTCATCTTGCCGTTGATGATGGTCGGCATGTACTTCTTGCTGATTCGGCCGCAGCGGCGCCGAATGAAGGAGCAGTCTTCGATGCAGTCAAGCCTCACTGAGGGAGATGAGATCGTCACTACCTCGGGCATCTACGGGTTTATCACCGGCTTCGATGGCGACATCGTGTGGATCGAGATAGACGACACCGTTCAGATTCGGGTCGCCAAGGCAGCGATTCAGAAGAAGGTCGACACGTCGGCTACTTCGTCAGGTAGTCCATCCAAGGCCAGCGCCGAGAATTCAGCGGCCGACGACAAGACAGAGAAGTAATGCAACGCAAACTCGTCTACTCGTTGAGCGGAATCCTTCTGCTTGCGGTCAGCCTCATGGCCATCACTCTCGGTGCCGGCTTTTACCCCGCGTTGGGCCTCGACCTTCGTGGCGGCATTTCCGTCACGCTGCGTCCGGTGACTGGTCAGGCATTCGACGAATCGAGCCTCGACCTCGCTGTCGAGCGCATCCGCGAGCGCGTCGACAGCTTCGGCGTTGGCGAGCCCGAGATCTTGCGCCAAGAAGATGCAATCGTCGTCAACCTGCCCGGCGTCAACGATCAGCAGCAGGCAATCGATCTAGTCAACGTCACCGGCAAGGTGTACCTGAGACCAGTCATTGGCTGCGCGAACCCAGTGACCACCGACCCCGTTACGTCCATTGTGGGAACAGCGACTACAACGGGTGGCACTGCCACAACGGCTGTGGGCAACACCACGGTGATCAACTTGCCGACGGCCACCACGGGCGTAAGCGCAACGTCTGGCAGTACGCCAACTTCAGGCGCTCCTGGCCCGGCGCGTCGCATCAACAGCGTGCCGCCCACTACTGATCCTGCGAGCACCATCACCAGCGGCACCACGCTGGCGACGCTCCCAGCCACACCCCCAACGGGTGGCACTGCGCCGACCGACACAGCCTCAAGCGACACGACCGTGGTAACTGGAGCGACAAGCACCACGGTGGCGAGCGGGGCGACCACTACGACCGGGTTGCCATTCTCTGATCCTGCGGCAACCCAAGTACTTCCAACTCGCGACGGCGGCAGGTGCCAGGTAGGCCCTTCGGGCGGCACCGGCGAGGTGTTTGTTCGTGACTCAGCCGCCCCGCGCATTATCGGCGGCGGCTGGGGCGTCACGGTCGACCTCAAGACCGGTGGAAGCGGCGAAGGCGTATGGAATGCGTTAGCCAAAGAGTGCTTCAACGGCACGGCGACCTGCCCATCGAAGCAGTTGGCAATCGAACTCGACGGTCAGATTCAGTCAGCCCCCACGGTGAACGCCGAGAACTTCACGGGCAGCGTGCAGATCACCGGCAACTTCACCAAGAACGAAGCCACCAAGTTGGCTCAGGTCATGAACTCCGGCGCACTTCCCATCTCCTTGCAGGCCGAGGCGGTTCAAACCGTTTCAGCAACGCTTGGCAAGGACTCGCTGCGTGCGGCACTCATTGCGGGCGCTATCGGCGTCGCGCTGGTGTTGGCCTTCATGTTTGCCTACTACCGGCGCGTAGCGGTGGTGGTTCTGCTCGGTCTGTGTGTCTCTGGCACATTGGTGTACTGCATCACTTCGTTTATTTCGCGGTTCTACAACGGTGTGCTGTCGCTCGCCGGCGTGGCGGGACTTATCGTTTCCATCGGTGTCACCATCGACTCCTACGTGGTGTTCTTTGAGCGCCTCAAGGACGAAATTCATGCCGGTCGCTCGATTCGCAACTCTGCGCAACGTGGATTCAAGGCTGCGTTCCACACCATTTTGGTGGCCGACTCGGTGTCGCTCATCGGTGCGGCCGTGTTGTGGTACCTGTCGGTCGGTGCCGTTCGAGGCTTCGCCTTTTACCTCGGTCTGTCGACATTGATCGACGTGTTCGTTGCGTACTTCTTCACCCGCCCAGCGGTGCTATTGCTCGCACGGAGCAAGTTCATGAGCGGTAAGAAGATCATGGGTATCAAGACCTCTGCCGACGCAAACCAGGCACTAGGAGCATCGTCGTGACCGAAGTCCTCACACCCGAAACCCAAGTGTCGCTGCATCGCACGGCACGCGCTCGCCTCTACCACGGAGAGACTCGTGTCGACTTCATGGGCCGCAAGTGGTGGGGTATTGGCATCTCTGCGGCGCTCATCGTTGCCACCATTGTGTCGCTGCTCGCTCAGGGACTCAATCTCGGCCTCGACTTCAACGGCGGCGTTCAGTGGGAAGTCCCCGCTGCGAACATCACCGATGCCCAAGCACGTGAGGTGCTCAGCGCCAACGGCTTGAATGCCGATGAAGCAAAGATTGTCACTGTGTCGGCTAGTGGCGTTGAGCGTCTGCGTATTCAGGCCGCCGAGCAGCCCGCCGATGTACGCCAAAAAGTGAGCGCCGCATTGGCAACGGCCGCGAAGGTCGACATCGAGGACATCAGCAGCAACTCTGTTACTGCGTCATGGGGTGAGGAAATCACCGATAAGGCTGTGCGGGCCTTGGTGATCTTCGTCATCTTGGTGGCGTTGTTCATTGCTTGGAGGTTCGAGTGGGCAATGGCGCTCAGCGCCATCGCGGCCATGCTTCACGACGTACTCATCAGCGTGGGTATCTACTCGATTCTGCAACTCGAAGTAACGCCTGCAACTGTCATCGCGTTCCTCACAATCCTTGGCTTTTCGCTCTACGACACCATCGTGGTGTTCGACAAGGTCGACGAGAACACGGCGCGTTTTGCTGGTTCGAGACTGCCCTACGACGACGTCATCAACGTGTCGATGAACCAAGTCGTAATGCGCTCGCTCAACACCAGCCTGGCAGCGGTGTTGCCAGTGTTGTCGCTGCTCGTGGTGGGCGCCGGCTTACTCGGAGCCATCTCGTTGCGCGAATTCGCCTTGGCGTTGTTCGTCGGCCTGGTCACCGGATCGTATTCATCGATCTTCATTGCGTCACCGTTGTTGGCTGCGGTCAAGGGCCAAACACCGAAGTACAAAGCAATGCGCGGCCCACGCGCCGTTGGCGTCGATCTTGAGCGTCTCGTGATGGGTGGCTCACCTGCTGCTCGCCGCGAAGCACAGCGCTTGCGCTCGGCCCGCGCCGGAGATGCAGCCGCGGTTGGAGGCGCTTCGGCGAACGCTCCAGAAGCGTTGCTCACCCATGCGCCACGCCCTCGCAAGAAGAAGCGTCGCTGACGCCCACGTATCCAAGCAGTACTGCGTGCAGGTTCGCTAGCCTGCACGCATGGATGCCGACGTTTCAATGACCGACACCCCTTGGCTTCGCAGCCTCGTGCGAGAGATCGCCGACTATCCCACCGAGGGCGTGGTCTTTCGAGACATCACCCCGTTGCTCGGTAACGCCGAGGGTTTTCGCAGGGCCATTCAGAGCTTGGTCGAGCGCTTCGAGCATCTCGAGATTGATCGAGTGCTCGGCATGGAAGCTCGTGGTTTCATCGTCGCAGCACCGGTTGCATACCTGCTCAACGCCGGATTTGTTCCGGTGCGTAAGGCAGGCAAGTTGCCGTGGGCTGTTGTGCGCGAGGAATACAGCCTTGAATACGGCACCGACAAACTTGAGATGCACCGCGATGCCATCCACCCAGGCGAGCGAGTGCTCGTGATCGACGATGTGCTCGCCACGGGCGGCACTGCAACCGCTACGTGTCGGCTCATCGAAGAGCTTGGGGGAGTTGTGGTCGGACTTGGCTTCCTGCTCGAGATCGGCGGCCTCGATGGTCGCGCGCGCCTCGGCGACCGTCTTGTTGAAAGCCTGGCGGTCTACTAGCCAATGGGCACCGTTGACCGAGTGCTGCCGTGGCGTCGGCAACAGCTGCCCACCAACGATGCCCTTGCACCTGTTCTCGCCGCGTACAAAAAGCGGCACCCAAAGGCCAGCACGGCGATGATCACGCGTGCGTTCGCGATGGCCAGCGAAGCGCACATGCACCAAAGCCGCAGCAGCGGCGAGAGCTACATCAACCATCCGCTTGCGGTTGCGCGTATTGTCGCCGACCTTGGGCTCGACGAAACCTCACTTGCAGCGGCGCTCTTGCACGACGCCGTTGAAGACACTGAGATCACCATTGCCGAGGTCGAAAAGCAATTCGGTAAAGATGTCGCCGCAATCGTTGATGGTGTCACCAAGCTCGAGCGCTTGCAGTTTGACTCGAAAGAGGCACAGCAAGCCGCCACGATGCGCAAGATGCTGGTCGCGATGGCACGAGATCTGCGCGTGCTCATCATCAAGCTCGCCGACCGCCTGCACAACATGCGCACTATCGCCGGAATGCCCGCCGAAAAGCAGCGTCGCATCGCCCAAGAGACGCTCGATATCTACGCTCCGCTTGCTCACCGGCTAGGGATGCAAGAACTTCGCCAGCAACTTGAGGACCTCAGTTTTGCGTCGCTCTATCCCAAGCGTTTCGCCGAGCTCGATCATCTGGTGGCAACACGCAGCCCCGAGCGCGACATGTATCTGGCCAAGACTCTGGCCGACGTGCGTTCACGCCTTGCCGAGCTTGGCATCCATGCTGAGGTCACCGGTCGCGGCAAGCACATGTGGAGCATCTACGAAAAGATGATCCAGAAGAACCGTGACTTCGATGAGATCTTCGACCTCGTCGCGATTCGCGTAACAGCTGACTCAATCAAAGATTGCTACGCGGCGCTCGGCTGTATTCATGGTCGATGGAAGCCGGTTGTCGGCCGCTTCAAGGACTACATCGCGATGCCGAAGTTCAACTTGTATCAGAGCCTGCACACCACGGTCATCGGGCCCGACGGCAAACCCATCGAGGTGCAAATCCGCACACGCGAAATGCACCAGCGCGCGGAGTGGGGTGTAGCTGCGCACTGGGCCTACAAAGAAGATGCGCCCACTCAAGACATCGATTGGCTCAATCGCATCATCGACTGGCAAGCCGAGATCTCCGATCCGAACCAGTTCATGGAGAGCCTGAAGAGCGACCTTGAGCAAGAAGAAGTGTTCGTGTTTACGCCCAAGGGTCGCGTGGTCACGCTTCCCATTCACGCAACCCCGGTCGACTTCGCATACGCAGTGCACACCGAGGTCGGGCACAAGTGCATAGGCGCCAAAGTCAATGGCCGCCTCGTGCCACTCGATAGCGAGCTGCGCAGCGGCGATACGTGCGAGATCTTCGTCTCTAAGCTCGAATCTGCCGCGCCGTCGCAAGACTGGTTGGCGTTCGTCGAGTCGCCTCGCGCCCGCAACAAGATTCGCCAATGGTTCACTCGCGAGCGTCGCGACGACGCGGTCGACGTTGGCCGCGACGAACTCACCAAAGAGTTCCGACGCGAGGGCCTGCCGGTCCACGGCATGTGGACATCAGAGGTGTTTCTCAAAGAACTCGGGGCGCTCGGCTTTACCGATCTCGACACAGCGCTTGCTGCAATTGGCGAGAAGCATCTCTCTGCTCGCGGCCTCGTGCAAAAGGTGGCCCACGAGTTCCGCAGCGGTAACCAAGAAGAGCAACTGTCGTCATCGCAGGTTGTGCGGCCGCGCGGATTTCGACGTGCTCGATCTACAGCGGGCATTCACGTCGAGGGCCTCGACGATGTTTTGGTTCGTCTCTCACGATGCTGCACCCCTGTTCCCGGCGACGAGATCATGGGTTTCGTCACTCGCGGCCGCGGCGTCAGCGTGCACCGCTCCGACTGTGCAAATGCCGTGTCGTTGATGAGCGATCAGGCCTCGCGCCTCATCGATGTCGAATGGGCAGGCGATAACCGCAAGGCGGTGTTCCGCGCCGGCGTCGAGGTAGTGGCACTCGATCGCTCGCGACTGCTTCGCGACGTAGCTAACGCTCTCAGCGAGCAGCACGTGAACATCGTGGCGTGCAGCACTCATACTGGTAGCGACCGTGTTGCGAAGATGCGCTTCGAGTTCGAACTCGGAGACCCGAGCCTGCTCGACTCTGTATTGCGCACCATCAAGACTGTCGATGGTGTCTACGACGCCTATCGACTGGTGCCAGGCAAGGGTGCCTGAGCACGTACTCAGCCATTCGTTACGTCTCGTCTCACGAAACACTCCGAGTGTTCACGCCTGCCGTGCTCTAACCTTGTCACCTATGCCCGAGTTCCAACACAGCCCAGGGATGCGCGACATCCTGCCCCCCGATTCGGGCCGCTGGCGTCAGTTCCAGGCCGTCTTTGCTCAAGTTGTTGAGGCTGCCGGTTACGGCGAAGTGATGCCTCCGCTGATGGAAGACCTCGGTGTCTTCCAGCGCGTGGGTGAGGCAACCGATGTTGTCACCAAAGAAATGTACGACTTCACCGATCGTGGCGGTCGCCACGTGTCGCTGCGTCCCGAATGTACGGCCAGCGTGTGTCGCATCTTTGCGCAGCATCGCCCCATTACGCCGTGGAAGGTGTTCTACGCCGGCCCCAACTTTCGTTACGAGAAGCCTCAGCGCGGGCGCTTCCGACAGTTCGATCAAGTTGGCATCGAAGTCCTTGGCGCCGACGATCCCTACCTCGATGTCGAGGTCATCGCATTGGCGTGGGAGTTCTATCAGCGCCTCGGCCTGCGCCAGGTGAAGCTGTTGCTCAACTCGCTCGGCGAACTCGACGATCGGACACGCTACGAGGCGAGTCTTGCAGAGTATTTCAATGACAATCTCGAGCGCTTGTCGCCCGAGAGCCGGATCACGCTAACCAAGAATCCGTTACGCGTGCTCGACTCAAAGCGTGCTGGCGACGCTGCCGTGCTGGCAGATGCTCCACGCATCGCCTCGTTCTACGGTGCAGATGCCGCAGCAAATTTCGAAGCTGTGCAACAGGGTCTCACCGACTTGGGCATTCCGTTCACCATCGACACCGCATTGGTGCGTGGCCTCGACTACTACCGCCGCACCACGTTCGAGTTTCAAGGCGGCACGCTCGACTCAGCGCAGAACGCGCTCGGCGGTGGCGGCCGATACGACGGCCTTGTTGAGTCGCTTGGTGGTCCAGCCACGCACGGCATCGGCTTCGCTCTGGGCCTTGATCGCACGCTATTAGCTTGCGACGACGAAGGCGTCTTCGGCGCTCCGAATAAAACCGTCGATGTGTTCGTCGTCGACACCACGGGCGGCCAAGAAGCGTTGCGGATCACTGCACAACTTCGCGCCGCCGGAATCTCGGCCGATCGAGCATTTGAGAATCGCAGCATGAAGAGCCAAATGAAAGGCGCCGATCGCAGTGGTGCGCCGTTAGCAATCATCGTTGGTTCGAACGAACTCGAAGCCGGCTACGTCGTGATCCGTCCGCTTCGCGGCGAAGACGTTCAGCGATCTGTCGCCCGCGACACACTGATATCCGAAGTCATCAAAGCCCTTCAAACGGCTCCGAAAGAGGCAACACAATGAGTGCTACCAGCATGCGCTCCAACATGTGCGGCGAAGTCCGCGCAACCCATATCGGCCAAACCATCAGCGTCTGCGGATGGGTTGCCAGTCGTCGCGAGCACGGCACGCAGTTGGCATTCGTCGATGTGCGCGACCACACCGGCGTCGTGCAGTGCGTCGTGGATAACGACGTCGATGTGCGCAGCGAGTTTGTCGTGCGCATCACCGGCAAAGTTCGGGCCCGCCTCGAAGGCACCGTGAACCCCAACCTTCCCACTGGCGAGATCGAAATGGGCGAGTGTGTTGTCGAGGTGCTGCGCACCGCCGAGCCGCCGCCGTTCCCCATCGATTCACGCGCGGACAAGGTCGAAGAGACCACCCGCTTGCAGTTCCGTTATCTCGACATCCGTCGCGAGCGCATGCAGAAGAACTTGCGCGTACGCGCCAAGGTGAACTCGGCCATTCGCGCTGCGATGGAAGCGCAAAGCTTCGTCGAAGTTGAGACACCCATGTTGGTTCCGTCTACTCCCGAGGGCGCCCGCGAGTTCTTGGTGCCCAGCCGTAAAGAGCCTGGGGCTTTTTATGCGCTGCCGCAGAGCCCACAGTTGTTTAAGCAGTTGCTGATGGTGGCTGGCATGGATCGCTACTACCAGATCGCTCGTTGCCTGCGCGACGAAGACCTGCGCGCCGATCGCCAGTACGAGTTCATGCAGCTCGACGCTGAGATGAGCTTTGTGAGCCAAGACGATGTCCTTGAAGCCATCAGCTTGGCTGTCATGGCAGCGGCCGAGGCCGTCACGGGCGAGCGTCCACCAACCATCGAGCAGATGACCTGGCGCGACGCCATGAACCGCTTCGGTGTCGACAAGCCCGACCTCCGTTTCGGCATGGAACTCAACGAGCTCACCGACATCTTCTCGGCAACTGAGTTCAAAGCTTTTGCGGGCGCAGCGTGCATCAAGGGAATCAACGCCTCGGGTAAGGCCGAAGAGCTGGGGCGTAACAAGCTCGATGCGCTCACCGACCGCGCCAAGCAAATGGGTGCCAAGGGTTTGGTATGGCTCAAGGTTGCCGCCGACGGCAGCCTCGAGTCGCCTGTGGCCAAGTTCCTCACTGCCGACGAGCAGACTGCGCTGATCGCCCGCCTCGAGGCCAAGCCCGGCGACCTCATTCTCATCGTGGCCGATGCGTGGGACACCACGTGCGAAGTCTTGGGCCAGATCCGCAACGACCTCGGCCGTCCGCCGGTGTGGCAAGGTCCGTACCGCTACGTATGGGTCATCGAATTCCCATTGTTCGTAGGCCTCGATAAAGAGACCGGAAAGCCAAAGCCTGGCCATCACCCGTTCTGCATGCCGCACCCCGACGATCTCGACAAGTTCGACACCGACCCAATGTCAGTGCGAGCAATGGCCTATGACCTCGTGCTGAACGGCTGGGAGCTTGGTTCTGGTTCCATTCGAATCCACAAGAGCGATCTGCAGCGCAAGGTTTTCACTGCTTTGGGTATCAGCGACGAAGACGCCGAAAAGAAGTTCGGCTTTTTCCTGCGCCCATTCGAATACGGAGCGCCTCCGCACGGTGGCTTCGCGTTCGGTATCGATCGTCTCGTGGCGATCCTTGCTGGAGAAGAAAACATCCGCGAAGTCATTGCCTTCCCGAAGACGCAAAGCGGCACGGACCCAATGACTAACGCTCCCACGATTCCGAACCCGAAGCAGTTGGCCGAGCTCGGTATCCGCGCAATGCCGCCTAAGGCCTAAGTCGCTGTTGGTGTCTGCGTATCGCGCTGGCGCCATCACAAGCTTGTAGGTTCTGAGCCATATGGCAAGCCCCCATTTTCGAGCTGGAGTCGTTATTGTCGTTCGCGGCGTCGACGACCGTTTACTGGCGTTCGAGCGAGGCGACGTGCCAGGCCAATGGCAGCTACCCCAGGGCGGCCTAGAGGTTGGCGAGGATCCACTGGCTGCTGCATGGCGAGAACTCGCCGAAGAAACCGGACTCGGCCCCAACGAGGTTCAGTCCGTGGCGCAATATCCCGATTGGGTGCCCTACGAGTACCCCGATGAACTCAAGACTTCCAAGGGTCGCCTTGGGCAGTTGCATCGCTGGTTCTTGTTCGATGCGCTTCGCGCCGACATCGTGCCCACGCCAGATAATCGCGAGTTCGTTGCGTGGCAATGGGTCACCCGTGAGTGGCTGATCGAGAGTGTGGTCGACTTCCGGCGCTCGGGCTATCAGTTGGTGCTGAGCTCGTTGTGAGCGACGATCTGTTCAGTTCGGCAGCCGCCGATCGTCTGCGCCAACAAGCACCGCTCGCCGCACGTTTGCGTCCGCGCACGCTCGACGAGGTCGTCGGGCAGGCACACCTTGTGGGGCCAGGAAGGCCACTGCGGCGGCTCGTCGAGCAAGACCGGCTGAGCTCGGCCATCTTTTGGGGACCGCCCGGCACTGGTAAAACCACGCTTGCATTAGCAGTTGCGGGCACCACCAAGCGCCATTTTGAGCAGTTGTCGGCTGTGTCTGCAGGCGTCAAAGATGTTCGCGAGGTCATCGAGCGCGCACGCCAACGCCTCGGCGAACATGATCGCGGCACCATCTTGTTTCTCGATGAGATCCACCGCTTCTCAAAAGCTCAGCAAGACGCGCTGTTGCCTGCGGTCGAAGATGGCACGCTCACATTGATCGGCGCCACCACTGAGAATCCGTTCTTTGAGGTCAATGCTCCGCTGCGCAGCCGCAGCACGCTGTTTCGGCTTGAGCCGCTCGACCGCGAAGCCATCGTGTTGCTCATCGAGCGCGGCCTCGCCTCCGAAGCGGCCACAGCTGACCCTGCTGCAGTGGCGTTGCTGGCCGACCGTTCCGGCGGCGATGGTCGTCAAGTGCTGACTGCGCTTGAGGTGGCCTGCGCGCTCGCCCATCCACATCCTGTAGCGCTTGAGCATGTCGAGTCGGCGCTTGGCACCAGTGCGTTGCGATACGGGCGAGACGACCATTACGACGTCATCAGCGCATTCATCAAGAGCATCCGCGGCAGTGATCCCGACGCCGGTCTCTATTGGCTGGCGCGCATGCTCGAAGCTGGCGAAGATGCGCGCTTTATTGTGCGGCGCTTGATTGTGTTGGCCAGCGAAGACATTGGCATGGCCGACCCACAGTCGTTGATGATTGCAGTGGCTGCGGCCCATGCGCTCGAGCACGTGGGCCTTCCCGAGGCGCAGCTCAATTTGGCGCAAGCCGTGGTGCACCTCGCCACCGCCCCAAAGAGCAACAGGGCAGCTCTCGGTATATGGAACGCTCGAGCGATGGTTCGCGACGGCGCTGTGGGCGAGGTGCCTGCGCATCTGCGCGACGGTCATTATCAAGGCGCTGCCGTGCTAGGTCACGGAGCTGGCTATCTCTATCCGCACGATGACCCACGTGGTTGGGTGCCGCAGACGTATCGGCCCGAAGAGCTGGCCGGCACGACGCTGTATGATCCGACAACACTTGGCTTTGAACAGGAAGTTACGCTCCGCATGATGCGCACCCGAACCACAACCGAGAGCGATGGCACCCAATGACAGCGGGCGAACTCGCGGTTGTGGTTGCCACGGTTCTGTGCGCCATTGGTTTCGCGGCGCTCATTGTTGTTCTGCTGCGCGTGCTCGACACGCTGAAGTCGCTTCGTGGCGAGGTCGAGTCCCTGCGCGCTGAGACCCGCCCGCTGCTGGCCGAGCTGCAGTTCTCTACCGATCAAGCACGCGCCACGATGGCAGAGGCCCGCCACGATCTCGATCGCTTCGACCGGGTGTTGGGTTCTGCCGAAGCAATCAGCGATGCCGTGTCGGGCGGCGGTCGTGTGGCTCGCGCTGCGTTGTCTGTGCCCGTCATCAAGGTTGCGGGCATCGCCACCGGCACCAGCCGCGCCTGGCGTCGCCTGCGTCGCACCGACCAGAAGGCAATCAAGAAAGCCGACCGCGGTTCAACAGGCCACAGCGTTACTGGGACGCCGAAATGATGAAACGACTCAGCTGGTTCATCAGCGGGGCACTCGCAGGGGTCGCTGGCGTTGGTTATGCCAAGAAAAAGGTGAAGGCCACGGCGTCGCACCTCACGCCCGCCAATGTCGCGAAGTCGGCCCGGGCGCGCATGCGTGAGCGCCGCCACGATGTCAGCGAAGCCTTGCACGACGGTCGCAGCGCGATGCACAGCAAAGAAGCCGAACTCATCGCTCGACGCGACGGCACCCTCGGTTCGTTGGCCGACGAACTTGGGTCCGACGATCGTGTGCTTGTCGACAACAAGCCGGTAGAGCCCGGCCAAGTCATCGTGTTGCGCCAAGTTCTCGAAACGAACGAGGCAGGCCACCAGCGCAGCGCACGCCGCATGCGGCGCGGGGCATGACCACGCTTACCGAAGACCTGCGGCGGGCGATTGGCACCGATCGCGTGCGTGTGGGCGCCACCGAGTTGAGCCTCTATCGACGCGACGCCTCAAACTTCACTGGCGAGGCGTCGATCGTGTGTTTCCCAACCACAACCGCCGAGGTGCAAAGCGTCATCCGTTCGTGCGTTCAGCACAACCAGCCATACGTGGCGCGGGGTAGCGGTACGGGCCTCGCGGGCGGGGCAACTCCGCTCGATGGTGCCGTGGTCATCTCGCTCGCCAAGATGGATCGCTTGCTGTCGGTAGACGCCGAAAATCGCCAAGCGTGGATCGAGCCCGGCCTGTTGAACCTCGACCTCACCAAGGCCGTTGCCCACCTTGGTTTGCACTTCGCCCCCGATCCGAGCAGTCAGCAAAGCTGCACCATCGGCGGCAACGTTGCCAACAACTCGGGTGGCCCGCACTGTCTGGCCGAGGGAGTCACTGCGGCTCACATTGTTGCGCTTGAAGTGGTGCTCCCCGAGGGCGACATCGTGATGCTTGGCGGCGAAGACCCCGACCCCGATGGCCTCGACCTACGCGGTGCCTTCGTGGGTAGCGAAGGCATGTTCGGCATTGCCACCAAGATTTGCGTGCGTCTGACTCAGAATGCGCCAACGGTTCGCACGATGCTCTTCGATTTTGACCGTGTTGAAGACGGTGCCGAAACCGTGAGTGCCATCATCGCCGACGGTATGGTGCCCGCAGCGCTCGAGATGATGGACCAACTCTGCACGCGGGCGGTTGAGGACTACATCCATGCCGGGTTGCCTACAGATGCAGCGGCCATCTTGTTGGTCGAAGTAGACGGTTTGCCGCACGGACTGCACGATCAAGTGGAACGCATCATCGCTATCGCTCAAGCGCATGGCACGCGCACCGTGCGAGTGGCGCAAGACGAAGCCGAACGAGCATTGCTCTGGAAGGGCCGCAAGACCGCTTTCGGTGCCATCGCTCGCATCAAACCCAATTACTACCTACACGACACTGTGGTGCCTCGGCGCAAACTGCCCGAGGTACTTAATCACGTGTACGAGATCGCCAAGCGCCACGAGTTGCTGGTGATGAACGTGTTCCATGCGGGCGACGGCAACCTGCATCCACTGCTGATCTTCGATAAGCGCGAGCCCGGCATTATGGACCGCGTACACGCAGCTGGCGAAGAAATCGTTCGTGTGTCTATTGCTGTTGGGGGAGTGCTCAGCGGTGAGCACGGCATCGGCCTCGAGAAGCGCGACTTCATGCCGTTGATGTTCGCAGTGGCAGATCTCGAAGCCCAGGCAGCAATGCGTCGCGCATTCGACCCCACCGCGCTTGCGAACCCCACCAAGGTGTTGCCCAGCTCATCTAGTTGTGGCGATGTGCATCACGTTCCCGAGGGCGCATGGATCTGACATCGTTTGCAGGCGATGTCGGCGGCGTCAACGACGGCGCAGTCGCTATCGCTGGACTCTCCACGCGTGGGGGCGTCCTCGCCGGTAGCCGTGTTGTGGCGGCCCCGGGCGGAATCAACTCGATTCAACCCGATGAGATGATCGTGCACTGCGGCGCTGGCACTGCAGTTGATGAGCTCAATCAGGCGCTGGCGGCTGTGGGCCAATGCGTGTCGCTGCCTGCCTCCGGAACTGTTGGTGGTGCATTGGCGCGTGGTCTCAGTGACACGCGTCGACTCGGCTATGGGCCGATCCGCGATGCCCTCTTGCAAGCTCATTACGTGTCAGCGACAGGTCACGTAGTGAAAGCCGGCGGCCCTACCGTGAAGAACGTGTCAGGTTTCGACCTGTGTCGCTTGCTAGTGGGATCACAGGGCACACTCGGCTTCTTAGGCCACGTAATTTTGCGCACCCGGCCGCTCGCTTCGGTGTCACAGTGGTTCTCTACTGTGGCCGATCCGTGGGTCACGTTCGCAACGCTGTATCGCCCTGTAAGTGTTCTTTGGGACGGCTCCACAACGTGGG
This sequence comes from Ferrithrix thermotolerans DSM 19514, assembly GCA_945861025.1. Classification (GTDB taxonomy): domain Bacteria; phylum Actinomycetota; class Acidimicrobiia; order Acidimicrobiales; family Ilumatobacteraceae; genus WLMZ01. The sequence goes on along the minus strand of CAMASN010000001.1, from coordinate 48,870 downwards.
CGCTCCTCGAAGGCCACGCCTCTGACGTCGCCGAGCAGGCCGCTCTGGCGGGATTGGTGCTGGCCGACGGTGCGCCTGCACTGCCAAGCGCTCATCGCTGGTCGGTGGCACCATCGACATTGCGATCATTGGCGATCACGGGCTCGTTTGTGGCCGAGATTGGTGTTGGAGTTGTGCACCGCAGCGATTCTGCCCAGCCCCGAAAGGCCGATGCGGCTATCGCTGCGCTACACAAGCGTCTCAAATACGAGTTTGATCCGACGCTGCGGCTCAACCCTGGGGTCGAGCCGCTGAGCGTCTAGAGCATCGCTGAGGTCAGCGACCCCAGCCGTATGGTGTCCATGAACTGTGGGTCAACTTGGCCAGCCGCACGTCGCCGGTGGCGAGGGCGTCAACATATACGATCACAGGGTTGGCATCGCCGCCGATCACCATTGCCTGCGAGCCGACACCGCCATCCAAGTCGACTGTTAGTGGTGCCCTCGCTGTGGTGCACGCTGTATTCGTGCAACGAATCATCTTGAGCACGCCGGCGCTTGTATAGCTCACATATGGATTGCCGTCGGCACTCATCACCAACGACGTCGTGAACACTCCGACAGCGTTGGCATCCAACGTGACCGGCGTAACCGGCTGGGAGCAGGCTTGGTCAAGGCAGTGAACAATCTTCAGATCTTGGGTGTTCACATTGGCGTACGAGATCACTGGGTTGGCATCGACACCAATAGCAATTGAGGTGTTGCCGAGAGCTGCTGCATCAAGCGTGACCGGTGTTCTGTAAGTAGCGCAGGTAGCGACGCTGCACTTGACCACCTTGACCCCATTGCCGAAGTCGATGTACGAAATCACGGGGTTTCCGTCGACGCCAATCGTGATTGACGAAAAGGAGCCAGCATCGACAGCCGGGTCTGCGACCGCAGGATCGACGGTAACCGATGGATCAGCGACAATGCAGTCGGGATCGGCACAATGGACCACCTTCAGCGATGCTGTCACCGAGTCGTAGTAGGACACGATTGGGTTACCATCAGCGCCGATCGCAATCGCCGGATCCAGCGCAGCGGTGGCGTCGAGCGTAGCGACGGGTCCGAAGCTAAGACAGCTGGGCGTGGCGCACTTGGTGACGTTGAGAGCTCCGCCGGTGCCGCTAAACGCCACGATCGGGTTTCCATCGGCGCCAATCGTTATCGAGGTGAGATGACTCAATATGCCGGTTTGACCCGTGCTCACTGGTGTCACAGGAGTGCTACATGCAGGGTCGACACACTTCACAATTGTCAGGTCGCCGTTCAACGGCAACAAAGGATCGAGCGGCACCAAGAACGCCAACACGGGGAAACCGTCGGCCCCTACGGTGATCGAGACATCATTGGGCGTTGGGAGACCAACGCCAGCAACGAGGGTAGAAACTGCAGTGATGTCACGGCCGTACTGCGCTCCGGTGACGCCATTGACGCCATTGACGCCATTGACGCCATTGACGCCATTGACGCCATTTAAACCGTCGACACCGTCGGTCCCGTTGATGCCATCGATTCCGTTAATGCCATCAATGCCGTTGGTTCCGTTGGTTCCGTTGGTTCCAGGAGCACCGGGGGTGCCAGGTGTGACTCCAACGAAGTACCCGGTGATATCAAGGATCGCATTGAGTGGTCCAACTTGGTTGAACAACTTGATGCTGCCACTTGCCGAGAGTCCAACGATGCCACCGTTTGCTTTGGTGCCGAACAGCGCCGAGGTGTTGATCGCGCTTGCGTTCGGCGCGGCAGCATCGCCCGGATACAGCTTCACGAATCCAGTCACGATGGGGTCGGGTACGGTGAGGTTGTACGAAATGCCTGTGGCAGTAGATGGGATGGTGCAGGCACCATTTGTACCCCACACCTGGCGCTCGAACGTTTCGCCTGTGCCCAATGGCGTAGACCGGTTGCCTACCGTGTCGCCGCCGGCGCGGGTGTCGAACAAACGACACGGCGTTATGTTCACGAACGATGAGATCGAATCGACTGATGTCGCATGAGCGACCCATCCAACGCCACCAGCGCCACAGGCCACAGCTACCGCGGCACCAAAGGCGGCCCACCTCGAACGCGCGACTGACCTAGATAACTGATCACCGAACATGTATTGACGCCCTTTCGAATCTGGCCGCCGCGACCAGACTGTCAAAAAGTACTCGTTCTCACAACCGAATAATCGTTAACTCGACAAGAATCGCTACATCTGCACAAGTTCTTGACACGACAGACTCAGCGCTGTTGGCACGTCGGACAAAAGTAGCAAGGTCGGCCAGCAAGTTCGACTGTTTGGATTGGTGTAGCGCAGCGCAAACAGCGATCGCGGTGGTACACAAAGGTTGCCTCACCTCGACGGAAGCGTCGGCCCTTGGTTTGAGAAAGATGTTCAGGACCCACCGTGATGATGCGGTTGTCCTGTACTCCCTGGCGCAGCATCGCAACCACGGTGTCCCACAGTATCTGCAATTCGGCGTGGCTGAGCGCTAGTCCGAGCCGCGACGGATGGATGCCGCAGACAAACAACGCCTCGGCTCTGTATACGTTGCCCACCCCGCAGAGCACCTTCTGATCGAGCAGCACGGCGCCAATGGCTTGCTTCGATTTACCCATTCGATCGATTGCCAATTGGGAATCGGCCTTCTTGTCAAGCGGATCAGGTCCGAGTCGCTTCAGGATCTTTGCGCGGTCATCCAGCGTGCCAATCGAGCAGTCGGTGGGACCAGCGAGATCGATGGTTGCCCGACTCGATTGCATGCGCATTCGCACCAAGCCAACTACATCGGGCGTCTTTGAGCCCTTCGCGACCCGAAACTTTCCGAACAGTCCGAGATGCACATGGCCAATGTCGCCGTTTGCGAAATGATAAAAAAGATGCTTCCCAACGGCCTCGAGATCACTCAGCACCTGCCCGTCCACCCGAGCGGCATCGGCGGCAAATCGGCCCTGAGGCGACGTGATCCGCAGCACCTCGCCGACAAGGAGTCGCCCGTGATCTTGAGCGATTCGGTGAACTGTGTGACCTTCGGGCATGCGTTCGTGTGTCTCTCAACTGGTATCGGGCTACTACGGTGAAGCGTTGATGAAGCTACAGCTCAACGAAGCCGAACTAGCGAGCTGTGTGAGCTGTGGTTTGTGTCTGCCGCATTGCCCCACGTACCGAGCCACCGGCGAAGAGAGCCTGTCTCCACGTGGACGAATTGCGGCGATGCGCACAGTCTTCTACGAAGACGCTCCAATAGACGAGGCCTTCGTTGGATTCATGGAAACGTGTGTGCAGTGCCGCGGCTGCGAGCCGGCGTGCCCATCTGGTGTGAAGTATGGGCACCTCATCGAAGACACTCGCAAGTCACTCGCTGCCAACCATCGCACTACGCCTCGCTGGCAACGTCTTGCGTTCCGTGCACTCGCTCATCATCGGTTGCTGCTCGTGGGCTCCACGCTCATCGCCGTAGCCCAACGACTACACCTTGTGCCCAAGCGCGCCGGCCTCACCACGCTGGCACTACGCCGAGGGGCCGCCGTAACGGCCACAGGCACCGATGTCTACGTGTTCACCGGATGTGTCATGGATGCGTGGCAGCGGCCCACACACCGCGCAACGCAGCGCGTCATCGAGTCCACCGGAGCCACGTGCGCTGTCGCAGCCAGAGGCGGCGAATGTTGCGGCGCACTGCATTCGCACGCAGGCCTTTCAGCGCAGGCGCAACGTCTTGCGATCCGCACCATGGCGAGCATGCCCGGCGATGCCCCCGTGTTGGTCAATTCGGCCGGCTGCGGCGCGGCGATGAAGGACTACGGGCACCTGCTCGAAACCGACGCAGCTCGCACGTTTTCTTCACGCGTGCTCGACGTGCACGAGTGGCTTGCCGACCGGGTCGATCGTCTGCCCGCCGCCGACCCAAGCCGAGCCCGTCCGAGCATCATCGTGCAAGACCCTTGCCATCTACGTCACGTGCAAAAGGCACACCTGCCAGTGCGCACGGTGCTCGCCCGCTACGCCGACATTGTCGAACTCGACGACGACGGAATGTGCTGTGGTGCTGGCGGCGCATACTCGGCAATGCAGCCCGAACTTGCCGGCCAAATTCGCGACCGCAAGCTTGCTGCGATAGCACGCGCAACGTTGGCCACTCAAGCAACGGTGGTTGCCAGTGCGAACCCTGGCTGCGCAATGCACTTAGCTGCCGCTTCGGTAATCACGATGCATCCGCTCGACATCGTTGCCGATCTGTTGCCATGAGCGAGCAGTTCCATACGTTGGCCGACCGCCTCGATGCCATCTCCGAAGAACTCGCCGAGGTGGCGTTGGCCGAGCTGAGCCAGGCCATTCGAGGTGGCGCGAGCAAGCGTCCCGCTGCCGAGCGAGCAGTGACGCAGGCCCGTCGCGCAGTGGAGAAGGCAGCACATCTGCTGCGATCAATCGACGCCGACAATGAGTCGGCAGAGTCACACGAACTCGACTGAGTCACCAATCGAGATTGGCCCGGTTCGCACAACCGTTGCGTACACGCCAACATTTTGATCGAGGTTGCGCACGACGTGGCGCAGCACCGCAGAGTCGTAAGGAAGCTCGGGCGCAAACTCGTTGGTAATTGCGGCACATCGTGGGCACGCCGAAAGAATCTGCACCTCGGTGCCACCGATAGCTATACGGCGCCCAACCCACTCGAACTCGGGATGGCCCACCGTATTGCTGGTGTCGATGACCAACGATGGCCGAAAGCGGCGCTCATCGATGGCCGAGTTGGGCAGTGCGTCGCGCAGTGCAGCAAGCGCCGAGGTCGACATGATCATCAACGGGTAGCAATCGAAGTAGTTGCCCGGCGGATACTCGAACTCAAGCATCTCCGGCGGGAAGATCGACAAATCGGGCAGTGGCTCATCCTCGAGACGCCCAAAGATCGAACGAAGTTCGACCATCATGTCGTCGCTGTCGGGACGGCCGCGGCGATAGTGATCGAGGTTTGAAATCGGTTCTTTCGCGCAGAGAGAAACCTGATGATCTAGCGCTGCGCTGATGCGAGCGTCGACATCGGCGTCGCTGTTTCGCACCGTTGAGCCATCGGGCAAACGAATGGCTACACCGTTGCCATCGCTCTCGAACGATGCTTCGAGACTGCTCAGCGACTTGAGTCGGCGAGCGCTGGCAATCGCACCGCGTTCGTCGTCGCGCAGCGCCCACATTCGGTCGCCCACGATGCCGTTGGTTGCAAGTGCGCTATGCGCAACAGATGAGCCCCGCATTGACTTCACCGGATATTGCCAGATTTGGTCGAGTCGCATGGTGGCCCTCATTGCTCAAGAAAACAAAGAATTTGGAGTGGCGATCATTTTTGGATTCAGCGCTGGCGTGATCACGCGTTGTTCCGCAGCGAAGCGGCCTTCACCTCGAGCGCTTCGAGCAGCTCGTTGAAACTGGCCTGAAACGAAGCGACTCCTTCGGTCTCGAGTTGCTCGGCAATGCCGTCGAGGTCGATGCCTACAGCGGCAAGGTCGCGCCAATCGGACTCGGCGTGGTCGACGTCGACATCGATGCGACGAACGAGGTTGCCATGATCGGCAAATGCTTCGAGCGTGGCGTCGGGCAACGTGTTCACTGTGTTCGGACCAATCAACTCGTCGACATACAGCGTGTCGGGATACGCGGGGTTCTTGGTGCTGGTGCTTGCCCACAACGGACGCTGCACGCGCGCACCACGGTCGGCCAATGCTTGCCAACGTGGTCCGCTGAACGCTTGCTCGAACATTTGGTAGGCGAGCTTTCCTTGAGCAACAGCGGCCTTTCCGCGCAACGCCAACGCTTCTGGAGAGCCCATCGCGTCGAGCCGCTTATCGATCTCGGTGTCGACTCGGCTGATGAAGAAACTGGCGACACTGGCAACCGACGAGAGGTCGGCCGTTGATGATGCTGCGAGACGTTCGAGCCCGCTGATGTAGGCCTCGACAACGGCTGCATAGCGCTCGAGGCTGAAGATGAGCGTGACGTTGATGCTGCGGCCTTCGGCAATCATCTGCTCGATGGCTGGCAAGCCAGCGTGGGTGGCCGGCACTTTGACCATCAGGTTGTGGCGATTCACGCGCTCGCTGAGCGCACGCGCTGCGATCTCGGTACCGGCGCTGTCGTGAGCCAGACCAGGATCGACCTCGACGCTCACGTAGCCGTCAAGACCCGACGTAGCGGTATAGACCGGCTCAAAGATGTCGAGTGCGCTATTGATGTCGTGCAATACCATCGCCCAGTAGTCGTCGATGATCGGATGCGGAGCACCGGCTGCAAGCGCCGAGAACTGCTCGTCGTAATCGGGGGAGCCCTGAATGGCCTTTTGGAAGATGGTCGGGTTCGAGGTGAGCCCGCGCACTCCGCGATCGACAAGCGCCTGCAGCTGACCTGAGGTGATATAGCTGCGCTTGAGGTTGTCGAGCCATGGGCTCTGACCAAAGTCGTCAGCGAGATGTACGAGACGGTCCACGTGTGCCTCCTAGGCCTTAGTCGCGAGGGCCGTCGCCCGAGCGACGATGTTGTCGATGTTGATTCCGAGCTTGTCGAGCACCAGCGCACCGGGCGCGCTCGCGCCGAAGCGATCGATGCCGATGCTGTCGTTGGCGTAGCGAGCCCATCCAAATGTGGTTGCGGCTTCTACCGAGAGCACGGGCACTCCCTTGGGGAACACGCTGGCGCGGTAATCGGCCGACTGGCGCTCAAAGCGATCCCAAGAAGGCATGGACACAACGTTGGCATCGATGCCCTGTGCCGCGAGCTGATCGGCGGCGGCGACGCACAGGTGCACTTCGCTGCCGGTGGCCACAAGCACCAACTGAGGGTTGGCGGCTGCGCTGAGCGTTGCTGCCCCGGTCACGGCAGCCGAGCCGTCGGTACACACCGGTAGGTTCTGGCGGCTGAGCACCAACACGGTTGGGCCGTCGTGCTCAACGGCGATGCGCCATGCCTGAGCGGTCTCGTTCGCGTCGGCTGGACGAAGAACCTGCAGGTCAGGAATAATACGTAGCGATGCGAGCTGCTCGACGGGCTGGTGGGTTGGGCCGTCTTCGCCCACACCAACCGAGTCGTGGGTGAGCACAAACACAACCTTGGCCTTCGAGAGTGCAGCGAGGCGAACCGATGGTCGCAGGTAATCGGCGAAAACCAAGAACGTGCCGCCCACGGGCAGTACGCCGCCGTGGAGGGACATGCCGATCATTACTGCAGCCATTGCGTGCTCGCGGATGCCGTAATAGACCTGCCGTCCGCCCGGCGTAACGGCCGACTGAGCAACCTGCCCGACAAGCTTGGTGCCGGTGTTGCCGGTGAGGTCGGCTGAACCAGCGACGAGGCCTGGCAACAGCGCAAGCGTTGCGTCGAACACCTTTTGGATAGCAACGCGAGTAGCGACGCTTTCGCCCTGCGCAAACGTAGGGAGCGACTGAGTCCAACCAGCGAGGCCACTGGCTGCCCAGCATGCATCCCATTCGGGGCGGTTGAGCGCTGACGCATCGAAGCGCTGCTGCCATTGGGCGCTGGCGGCGACGCCACGCTGAGCAGCGGCACCACGATATGCGTCGACCAGATCGGTGGGTGCCCAGAACGGCTCGTGCGGAATGCCCATTGCGTCTTTGGTGCGATTGGTGAGTTCGAGCGTGAACGGATTGCCGTGAGCCTCGTGCGTGTCTGTGAGATCTGGCGAGGGAAAGCCAATGTGCGAACGCAGGATGATCAAGCTTGGCTGATCGGTGACTGCCATTGCCCGGCGCAGTGCAGCTTCGAGCGCATCGCAGTCGTCGGCAATCTCGCCAACGTTCTCGACATGCCAGCCGTAGCTGCTGAAGCGCATCGCTACATCGTCGCTATAGGCAAGGTTGGTGTTGCCGTCGATGGTGATGCGATTGTCGTCGTGAACGCAGATGAGACTGCCGAGCTTGAGGTGACCAGCCATCGATGCTGCCTCGTGGCTAAGACCTTCCATGAAACAACCATCGCCAGCAATAACGAACGTGTGATGATCCTGCACGTCGGATCCGAAACGATCGGCCAACGAGCGCTCGGCGATCGCCATGCCGACGGCGTTCGCGAAGCCTTGTCCGAGCGGACCAGTTGTGACCTCGACACCGGCAGTGTGTCCCACCTCAGGGTGGCCAGGAGTAGCCGACTGCCACTGACGGAACTGTTTGATGTCGTCGAGTTCAAGCCCGTAGCCATTCAGGAACAGCATCGAGTATTGCAAGATGCTGGCGTGGCCGTTGCTGAGGATGAAGCGATCTCGATCAGGCCACGACGGATTCGTGGGGTCGTGACGCATGATGCGGCTGTACAACACGTGAGCCAGGGGAGCCAGGGCCATCGCTGTGCCCTGATGCCCACTCTTGGCATACAGGGGAGCGTCCATGGCAAAGCCACGAATGAGGCTGATAGCTGCGGAATCTTGTTCGGGCGTCAACGTTGATGGCACTTGGTCGACACTAATCGCTGGGGTGTCGCGAGTCCTCGTTCCAAATGCAGCGTGACGGCAATTATCGGCCGAAAATCAGACCGGTGGCAGCAAGGTGAGCGGCACCAGATGCCATGCACCGTGATCGACGCGACAGTGAGCGAAGATCTGGCAATAGCTGTCGAACTCCAACTCGCCCTTCACGAGGCGGTACGTGAACTTGCCGGGCTCAACCGTAAATGGACTCACGTTGCGCGCCACCTGCTCGTCGTCTTCGCCGCGACCCTTGCGGAAGATGACCTCGAACACGCCGCTGCCGGGTTCATCAGGTGCGCACGAAATCAGCGCGACAAGGTGAGGAGAAACGGTGACGGGAACGGGCGAGGGCGCCGCCATCGAGAACATTGCGCCAGTGAGGTCGATGCGTGTCGACGGCCCAGGGGCCTGACGCATTTCGAAGTTCTCGACAAAGAGTGCTGAGACGATCTGCATGCGGCGAGGGTATCGGCTAGCTACCGAGCGCGGACGCCGTTCAGCCACACACCGCCGACACGAAGGTAGTCATCGAGTTCGACAAGGTCGCCACGCTGACCAACGGCAATAACGCCCCGGTCGGCACAACCAATCAATCGCGCCGGGTTTGCCGACGCTGCACGCACGGCCTGCTCGAGCGAAACCGAGCAATGGTTCACCACATTGCGAATAGCGGCATCCATCGTGAGCGCGCTTCCAGCAAGAGTGCCATCGGCTAGGCGGGGCGCACCTTCGCTCATCGTGAGTCCAACTGCGCCGGCGGTACCAACGCGCCACGCGACGGCGTCGGTGACGAGCACAACCCCATGGTCGTGTTTGGCACGAAACGCGAGCTCGATGGCCAGCGGATGAACGTGGATCAGATCGGCAATCAGACCCACCGTCAGTGAATCGTTCACGAGCGCGTAGGCCGCGAGACCGGGGTTGCGGTGATGGATGCCCGACATTCCGTTGAACAAATGGGTGGCCATCGCTGCGCCTGCTTCGACCGCGGTATCGCATTGGGCGATCGAGGGCGTGCTGTGCCCAAGTGACACACGAATGTTGCGCTCGACCAACAGCTCAATTGCTTCGACTGCGCGTTCGAGTTCGGGTGCCAGCGTGACTAATCGCACGATGCTCGGCAACGCTGCGAGCCAGGCAAGATCGATTGGCGCAAGCATGTCTCGGCGATGCGCTCCAGGAGCGCCGCCCAAAAACGGACCCTCGAGATGTGCTCCGATGATGGCTGGCCCGGCAAGTGCCTGCGCCTCGGCGATGCGGCGCAACGGCTGGTCGTATCTCGATAGCGGAGCCGTGACCAAGGTGGGGCACCACGACGTAACACCCTGTTCAATCAGCAGCTCGCCGATGCGGATCCAGTCGCGCCCATCAGCACGCGACACATCGATATCATCGAGGCCGTTGACCTGCAGGTCGACGAAGCCAGGAACCAACGAACGATGCTGAACCGGACCGTTCGTAGGGGCGATGCCCACGATGACACCGGCGTCGTCAATCGTGACCGAACTCGGTTGGGTCCATCCCGCGGGGGTGAGCACGGAGTTGGCAGTGATAACTGGCACGTCAGATACAGTACGCGCAATGGCCGACGCGACCGAGCAACTTTCGACGCGGGACCAGATCGTAGTTGAGGCTTTGCACTGCTTTGCTGAGGCCGGTTACGACGGCACCTCGTTGAACGACATCGCTGCGGCCGTCGGTATTCGTCGCCCGAGTCTGTTGCACCACTTCGCCTCGAAAGAGATCCTCTACGGCGAAGTGTTCGAGCAGTTGCTCTCCGATTGGTTTGAGCGCCTTACCGACGCGATCGGCAGCACCGAGAGCGGCTGGACCAAGGTCGAGTCTGTGCTCGTCGCAGGCTTTCAATTCTTTAGCGATAACCCCGATTACGTGCGCCTCATGCGACGCGAAGCGCTCGACAACGGTGCCCACCTTGGTATCGACCTCTCGGGCGTTCTTCGTCCGGCGTTCGATAGCGCAGCGGCATATTTCCAACGCGAGATGGACAACGGCAACTTTCGCCAACACGACCCAGAGCAACTCTTGCTCACGGGCTACGGCGCGCTACTGAGCTACTTCTCTGATGCACCGTTTCTCGGCGGGTTACTCGACGACGAGCCGCTCGCAAGTCCCATGCTCGAGCAGCGCCTGCAGCATGTACTTGGCTTCTTTCGTAGCGCCCTAGTTCCCTAGAAGCGCGCAGCGCAGGTTCTCGCTAGGTGGTACGTAGCGGTAGTTGGCTACCGTTTGGCATGGCAACTTTTCAGGCGGGCGAAGCAACAGTCGGTTACGCAGTCGAAGGCGACGGCATTCCGGTGCTGTTGTTTCATGGCACAACAATGGCGCGTACATCGTGGGACATGGTTCGTGCAGCGATGCCACCAAACACCTACCGATTTGTTCTGTTTGAGTTTCCAGGTAGCGGCGAGTCGTCAATGCCGACAAGCGCACTCACTATCGAAGGTCTCGTCGACCAAGCACTCGCGCTGATGACCGAACTCGGACATCAGACCTTTCATGTGGGCGGTTACTCGCTCGGGGCCGTCGTTGCGCTCGCTACCGCCGCGAGCGCTCCGCAGCGAGTTCTGTCCGCCACGTCGTTGAGCGGCTGGGCTGTCTCCGATGCACGCATGCGCGTCACCTTCGAACTGTGGAGCCGGCTCATCGACGCTGATCCCGAGCTGTTCATGCGCTATGCAATGGTCGACGGGTTCACTCTTACGGCGATCACGATGCTTGAGCCAATGATCGAGGCGATGATCCCAATGGCTGCCGGCACGCTCGCTGCTGGGTCCGGCGCGCAGCTCGAACTCGACAAGGTGCTCGACATCACTGAGCTGCTGCCGGCCATCGCATGTCCAACGCTCATCATCGGAGGCACCGAGGACCGCTGGGTCGACATATCCCATAGCCGGTTTCTTGCCGGCGAGATCCGATCGGCCCAACTCGTTGAGCTTCCTGCCGGTCATCTTGCGATTCAAGAACTCGCCAGCGACGTAGCAACGCTCCTTCACGCACACATTGCCGGCGTATGAGCCGCGCCAAGCAATTCGCTGCGCTGCCCGACGACGTCGCCGCGCGCTGGCTGAAATTCGGAAGCTGGGATCGCGTCTATTTCCCAGCACTGCTTGGGATGACCGTGCAAGAAGTTCGTGTCGATTACTGCCGGATGCTCATGCAGTACAAACCCGAGCTCGATCAGCCACAAGGAATTGTTCACGGCGGAGCGATTGCGTCCCTCCTCGATTGCGTAGTCGTTCCGGCCGTTGGCGCTGCGTATGCACGAGAGGTGCGCTTCTCAACAGTCGATATGCACGTGCAGTACATGAGCGCGGCGAAGCAGGAAGATCTCATCGCCGAAGGATGGGTCACCAAACGCGGACGCAGCGTTGTGTTCTGTGAATCAGAAGCAACCAGCGTTGCCACCGGCAAGGTGGTGGCGCGAAGCGTGCTCACATACAACGTGAGTGCGTAGCCATGGCGATCAGTTGGCCTGCGGACAAACGTTTGCACGAAGTCGCGTCTCGCAGCCCCGAATCGCTACGGTACGCATGTGTCAAACAGCGGCCATACCCTTTCTGAATCTGCTTCCAAAGCGCTCCTGCGCGAGTACGGCGTACCGATCGCCGATGAGCGCGAGGTTTTGACACCGTCGGCTGCCGCCAGTGCCGCTACCGAACTCGGTTACCCAGTTGTCGTCAAGCTGTGCGGCGACGCCATTGCCCACAAGACCGAGCGCGGCTTGGTCAAGTTGCGATTGGCCGATGCCGCAGCGGTCGAGGCCGCGGCAGAGGAATTGCTCTCGAAAGCCACACCCGAAGACGGGCCCGTGTCGCTTCTCGTCGCTCCGATGATCTCGGGAAACCGCGAACTCATTGCCGGCGTACTGCGCGATGCCCAGTTCGGCGCAACCGTGATGCTTGGAGTCGGGGGAGTCCTCGCCGAGGCAATTGCCGACGTTGTGTTTCGACCCGCACCCCTGAGCCGCCTTGAGGCCGGCGAGATGATCGACAGCCTCGCTACCCAGAAGCTTCTCGGCGCGTTCCGCGGCGAGAGCGCTGTGAACCGCAATGAACTCATCGACGTCATCGTTGGCCTCGGCGCCGTGGTGACCGCCCGCCCCGATGTGCGTAGCATCGATGTGAACCCGCTCATTGTGCGCGCCGATGGCAGCCCGATTGCAGTCGACGCGCTGGTCGAAGTCGGCGAACCAGAAAACGAAGCACACGTTGTGCATACGCCTCCAACGGCCGAGCAGTTCAATGCCTTGTTCAACCCACGCGGCGTGCTCGTCACCGGCGCATCAACGCACCCCGGAAAGTTTGGGTTCGTCTCGCTGCACAACATTCTTGCCAGCGGTTATGCCGGTGGCGTGTACGGCACCAACTTGCATGGCGAAGAAGTGCTCGGCATCCGCACCGTTGCCGACATCGCCCAGTTGCCCGATGGCGAGATCGACCTGGTCTTCGTCTGCACGCCAGCGTCAGCGAACCCAGCGCTGTTGCGCGCCTGCGCCGCCAAGGGTGTGAAGGCTGCGTTCCTCACCAGCGCCGGCTACGGCGAGGCTGGCGAAGAAGGCCGCAAGGCCGAAGCTGACCTGATTGCGCTTGCGCACGAACTCGGCATCTTGCTGGCCGGCCCAAACGGCCAAGGTGTTGTCAGCACACCAGTGAAGTTGTGTGCCCAGATCGTGGCGCCATATCCGCCAGCCGGACACATTGGCGTCGCAAGCCAAAGCGGCAACTTTGTGTCGAGCTTCCTGAACTACTCGCGGGCATCGGGCGTTGGCATTAGTCGCGCAGTCTCAGCAGGCAACGCAGCCGCAGTCAACGTGGCCGACTATCTCGAGTTCTACGCAAACGACCCCGAGACCAAAGTGGGCCTCGCGTATGTCGAAGGCATCACCGACGGGCGAAGCCTGCTCCAACGCTTCGCCGGTGTGGCCGCAAAGAAGCCACTCGTCATCGTGAAAGGCGGCGCAACCGCTGCAGGTGCTGCTGCAGCCGCCAGCCACACCGGTGCGCTCGCTGCCGACGACAAAGTGTTCGACGGCGCTTGCAAGGCAGCAGGCGTCACTCGCGCCAGCACTGTAGAAGAGGCGTTCGAGGCAGCAGCCACCTTCGCGACCCAGCCGCTCCCCAAGGGTCCAAACGTGATCGTGCTCACCACGGCAGGCGGATGGGGCGTTGTCACCAGCGATGCGTTGTACAGCGACGGTCTGCTGCAACTCATGTCGTTACCGGCCGACCTTGAGGCTCAGATTGATACAAAGTTGCCTCCTCGGTGGAGCCGCAACAACCCGGTTGACTGCGCGGGCGGCGAAGTTCGTGACACGATTCCCGAAGTAATGGAGATGATCGCAGCGAACCCCGACGTTCACGCCATCGTGTACCTCGGCCTTGGCATTCAGAGCAATCAGGCGCGTCTGATGGCCGAAGGGCGTTTCTATCCAGGCGACGGACTCGAGCGCATCGTGTCGTATCACCGCCGCCAAGATGAGCGGTTCGCGCAGGCCGCCGACGAGTTGTCACGCCGTTACGACAAGCCCATTCTTACCGCCACAGAGTTGGCTGTTGCCGACCCTGAGAACGCCGGCCCCGTCGCCGTGCGCGCCAGCGGCCGCCTGTGTTACGCGTCGGGTAACCGCGCCGTTACTGCGCTCGGGCATCTCTATCGCTACGCAGAGTTCCGTCGCACGCGAGGCCTCGATTGACCCGACTCAAGGCTCCCACTCGACGGATTAACCCAATCGCTGTGCTCATTGTTTGTTCAATTGTGCCAGCAGTCCTTTTCGGCGCCGTCTGGCGATGGGCCGATTCGCACCGCGTTGCTCTGCCCTCAGAGCTCGCTGTCGTCGAGACGCCATTGCCCGCTCCATCGGCAACGCCGGTGCTGTCGCTGCGCCGCGCCCCGCAGACATTGGCGAATGCTGCGAGCCGCGATGTGTTTGCGGCCGCACTGACTCCGGTGAGTGCTATGGCCGTCGGCAACTCGTGCCTGTATGTGTCGGTGGCAGGCCGAACGATTCTTGATTTCGGCGGCGGCCTCGCTGTCACTCCGGCGAGCAATCTCAAAGTTCTGTTGGCGTCGGTGGCTCTCGAGAAGCTCGGGCCCGACTACGCCTTCGTGACCACGCTCAAAGGTGCGGTCAGCAATGGCGTTGTATCGGGTGACCTGTACCTCGTCGGCGGGGGAGACCCGTTGCTGTCCACCGCCAACTACCCGCCGACGCAGAAGTATCCGCCCACGAGCATCACATCGCTTGAGACGCTTGTCGCCGATCTCGTGGCAGCGGGCATTACCGAGGTGCAGGGCAACGTTGTCGGCGACGACTCTCGATACGACGCCGAGCGTTTCTCGGCGGCGTGGGGTAGTGGCGTGGTAGGCGTTGAGGCGGGGCCGCTCGGTGCGCTCATGGTAAACGACGCCAGCAGAGCGGCCACCGGCAATGTAGGCGGCCGTTACTTAGATCCGGCGTTAGGCGCAGCGACCGATCTGATTTCGTTGTTGGGAGCATCCGGTATCACCGTCGGGGGTGCCGCAACTACGGGCACTGCCCCAGCCGACCTTGCGGTTCTTGTGTCGATCACCTCGGCCCCACTCACCGCAGTACTGGCCGAGATGCTCACGAACAGTGACAACAACACTGCCGAGCTGCTACTCAAGGAACTGGGCGTTCATGCAGGAAACACCGGAAGCCGCCAAGCAGGAGCCGACGTGATGATGCTCACCTTGGCTGCGCGTGGCCTCGACACCAGCCAGCTCTCGATCCGCGATGGTTCCGGGCTCGACTTGGCCGACAAGATCACGTGCGCGCTGATGGCGCAGGTACTCCAGCGCGAGGGCCTCGACAGCGCAATCGGCGCGGGCCTCCCCATCGCAGGCCGAACCGGCACGCTCGCCGATGAGTTCACCGGCACCGAAGCCGTCGGCCGTATGCACGCCAAGAGCGGTTCGCTGCGCAACACCAAAGCGTTGTCGGGCTTTGTCGAAACCAAATTCGGCAACATCACGTTCTCGCTCCTTTTGAACTTCGCCAACGCCCGCGATCCGAAGAACTTCAGACCTATCTGGTCGGCGCTGCTGGAAGCGCTCGTTACATATCCGTCGGGACCAGACCCGGCAACGCTGCAGCCTCGCTAGCCCGGTTTCGCGTTGGTTCAATCAGTCATAGAGTGGCGGCCATGGCTACGTTGCCGATGTTCCCCCTTGGTTCAGTGCTGTTTCCTGGCGCTGTACTGCCGCTGCACGTCTTTGAACCGCGCTATCGCGAGATGGTTCGTGATTGCCTCGCAACCGAAGAACACGAGTTTGGCGTGGCGCTCATTACACGAGGCTCAGAGGTAGGTGGCGGCGACCTGCGCAGCATGGTGGCCACGGTGGCGCGCCTGATTCAGGTGGCCGAGATCGACGATGGCAGGTTTGCCTTGGTCACTATTGGCAGTCGCCGCATTCGCGTCGATCGGTGGCTCGAAGACAGTCCGTACCCGCGCGCCGAGATTAGCGACTGGTCCGACGAGTTCTCCGACGACGGCGAATTGGCCCACGATCTGTCCGAAATGTTCCACCGTGTTCGCCGCCTGAATGCACTAGCCAGCGAAATGGGCGACCGCCACGGCGATCCGATGGCCGAAATCAGCAGCGATGTTGTGTTAGGTAGCTATCAACTGTGTTCGTTGGCGCCGCTCGGCGCATCTGATCAGCAGCATCTGCTCGCTGCACCAGGCCCATCCGAGCGTTTGGTGCGTCTCGGCCGGGCACTCGACGATGTCGAGGCGTTCCTGCAATTCAGATTACAGAACGAAACCGGGTTCGAAATGCCGCCTGATCTTGATCGCCCGTAGGAACTGACCTGCCCAACGTGCTACAAATAGTGCTGTGGCAAAAAAGGGATACACGCCTGCTTCGGCATCGAAGCCTGCCGATTCGGGCGACATCGCCGATGTCATCGAACTCGTTAAGGCCTACGCAAAGCAAGAAACGCTCGGACCGCTCAAAGGCATCGGTCGCAAGATCGGCTTTGGTCTTGCAGGCGCTGCGTCGCTCGCCCTGTCGTTGTTCTTCATCTCGTTGGGCCTGCTGCGCCTCATCCAGACAAAGGTGCACTCGATTGCGCACGGTGCATGGTCGTTCGTGCCGTACCTGATTGTCTTCGTGGTCTGCGTGGCCATCACCGGGTTCGCCCTGTCGCGAATCACCAAGATCGAAAAGGAATACAACTGATGGCACAGGCACAACAACGAGTCACCCGCGACGACCTCGAAGCCAAGTTCAAGGCCGTGCAAGGCGATGTGCAGAACAAGGTCGAGGACCGCAAGCAAACGCTGCTCGTCGGCGTCGTGGCCGGTGGCGTCATCTTGCTGATTGCTTTCTTTTTGTTGGGTCGTCGTAGCGGCAAGAGCAAGAACACGTTTGTCGAAATTCGCAGGGTCTGATCCATGGCTTCTCGCGTCGGGCTCTCGCCTTCGGCCTACATCCTTCGTCAGGGCTTTCGTAAAGGCCTGATGGGCGGTAACCGCAGCTGGCTCATTGTGGGTGGCACCGTGTGGGGTCTACGCGTGTTGCGCCAAGCGATGGGTCGCACCGACCGAGTCGTAGCCACCGAGATCCTCAAGCCCGGACAGGTGCTACGTCTTGAGGCGCTTCAGCCTCTGTCGCGCTCACAGCGCAAGTTGCAGGCTTCAAAATCCCGTCGCTGACAAGCAATCGCGCACCGATACGTCGTGCGCGCCACCACAATGGTTGCTTGTTTGCGATCTGCCCGAAGGAAACACCTATGTCAGCGAGTCAGTCATGAAAGTTCTTCTCCGTAACCCACGGCGCGAACTCGACATTCCTGGGCCCCGGCGCGTACATGCCCTGCTGAATGACCTCGATCTCAACCGCGAGTCGCATCTCGTCATCCGTAACGGCACCTTGGTGCCCAGCGACGAAGAGCTCGGCGCCGATGATGTCATCGAGATCCGACCCGTCATTAGCGGCGGTTCGTTGTGAAGTGTCGCGTCTGTCGCGAACCAGCGATTATCGACGTACCGCGCCACAACGCCAACTTCTGTGCGCCGCACTTTCTCGATATGTGCCGCAAGCAGGTTGTCAAAGCCATCGATGATTTCGACATGCTCTCCAAAGACGACCGCATTTTGGTCGCTGTGTCTGGCGGCAAAGACAGTTTGGCCATCTGGGACATGCTCATCGACCTTGGCTACGAAGCCGACGGTCTCTACATTGGCCTCGGCATTGGCAGCTACAGCGATGTGTCTGGCGACTACGCCCGCGCCTTTGCCACCGAACGCGGCCTGAAGCTTGTCGAGATCTCGCTTCGCGACGATTATGGCTACGACATCCCTACGGCTACGCGTGCCACTCGACGCGTGCCTTGTTCGGCATGTGGCATGAGCAAGCGCCACCTATTCGACAAAGCAGCACTTGATGGCAACTACACCGCGCTCGTCACCGGACACAATCTCGACGACGAAGCTGCGGTGCTCTATGGCAACACGTTGCGGTGGGAGCTGCAATATCTGGCCCGCCAACTCCCTACGCTGCCCGCGCGCAACGGGTTCCCCAAGAAGGTCAAGCCATTGGTGCGTTTGTCCGAGCGCGAGACGGCTGCTTGGTGTGTCGTGCGTGGTATCGATTATCTGGTCGATGAATGCCCGATGGCCGCCGGAAATCGTCACCTCAACTACAAAGATGCGCTCAACAAGATCGAGTCTCAGTCGCCGGGAACCAAGACCGCTTTCTATCTCAACTTTGTCGACAAGGTGGCGCCGCTGCTCAGCGCGTTTGCCCTGAGCGACGATCTCGTACTGGCCCCGTGCAATTCGTGCGGCGCTCCGACCACTGGCGAAGTCTGCGCGTTCTGCCATCTGGTCAAGACCGCAAGCGCACACGAGCCGGTGCCGGTAGAACTGATCACCGGAAGAGGGGCTCGACGTCGATGAACAGATCGTTTCAATATGGAGACCGCGTGTTGTTGCTCGATAGCAAGCAACGCCGTTACCTCATCACGCTGAAAGAGGGCGGCGAGTTCCACAGCCACAACGGTTTTGTGGCTCACTCGCTCATCGTCGATCAACTCGAGGGCCTGTACGTGAAATCCACCAAGGCATCGCCGTACACCGCGTTGCGGCCCACGCTCGAAGACTTTGTCGTCGAGATGCCGCGCGGCGCACAGGTGATCTACCCCAAAGATCTCGCACCGATCTGCATGCTGGCCGACATCGGCCCCGGCGTGCGTGTGTTCGAGAGCGGTGTCGGTAGCGGCGCATTATCGATGACCATGTTGCGCTACGGCGCCGAGATCACCGGCTACGAACTACGCGAAGACTTCGCTAACCGCGCCACCACCAACGTGCGCTCGTTCTTAGGCGAAGATGCCCTCTCGCGATATCACGTACAGATTCGCGATGCCTACGACGGCATCGACGAAACCGATTTCGATCGCGTTGTGCTCGACCTGCCCGAGCCATGGAATGTGGTTCCTCACGCCGAGAACGCACTCCGCCGCGGCGGCATCTTGGTTGCATACACACCGTCAATCACCCAGGCAGCACAGGTTCGCGAAGCCTTTGCACGTAGCCGCGCATGGAACGGTGCACGCACCCTCGAGGTACTGCATCGTGGTTGGCACATTGAGGGCCAAGCGGTTCGCCCCGACCACCGCATGGTCGCCCACACGGGCTTTCTCACAACTGCGCGGTTCTTGGGCGCACGCGAGACAGCGCCCGACACGGCGTTCGACAGCGTGTCTGAAACCATCGTGGTCGACGACGCCGACATCGAACTGAGTGGCGACGGCGACGGTGACGGCGAAATGTCACACGACAGCGCCGATTGAGCCGTTGAACAACTGAAGGGCGATACGTCGAAGGGGCGCAATGCGCCCCTTCGACGTAAACACAAGTTGTTACTGCTGCGCCGAGCGCAGCAAAGTGATGACTACGGCTCGATGAAGATGCACTCGCCGGGGCATTCCTCGGCGGATTCGATCACTGCATCGAGCTGGCTGTCGGCGAAATTGGCCATGCCTTCGGCGCCCTGTGCGTTGCCTTTAGCGGTGGCATAAATGGTTGCGCCTTCACGTACGTACGCCAAGCCATCATCAAGCAGCGTAAAAACGTCGGCGGCGATCTCTTCGCAGAGTCCGTCGCCGGTGCACAGATCCTGATCGATCCAGACCTTCATGGTGTATGTATCTCCTTGGGAGGCGTAAAACAAGGGGTTAAAAGCAGAGTCACTGTACACCGAGGGTCTCAAGAAATGGTGCTTCCAGAGCCTGAAGCAGTCGCCTCAATCGGTGTAACTTCGTTGCACAGGTATCAGGAGGTGCTCAGATGACTGCAAACGACAGTGAGGCTGCCGACATTCTTCGCGCGCAGGTGATTGTGCTCGAAGAAGAGATCGGCCATCTCCGCCAGAAACTTGTCGATGCGCCCAAGCGAATGCGCGCCCTCGACGAGCGCCTGCTCGAGGCAAAGGGCCAACTCGCCCACCTCACCTCACAAAACGAGAAGCTCAGCTACACGCTCCGCGAGGCACGAGAGCACATCTCATCGCTTCGCGACGAGGTCGCCAAGCTCACCCAACCGCCGTCGGCTTACGGCGTGGTGGTTGGCAAGAACGACGACGGCACCGTCGACATCGCGTCGAGTGGCCGCAAGATGCGGGTGAGCCTGCACCCCGATATTGACCACGAGTCGTTGCAGCGTGGCGCCGAAGTGGTGCTGAACGAGAGCTTCAACGTGGTGATGGCTCGCCAGCCAGACATCAGCGGCGAAGTTGTGACCGTAAAAGAAATTCTCGACGACGGCATCCGCGCCCTCGTGGTGGGCCGTGCCGACGAAGAACGTATCTGCGAACTCGCCGACGCAATTCGAGGCATGCACTTGCGCCCTGGCGATTCGTTGCGCATGGACCCGCGCACCAACATGCTGCTCGAGAAATTGGCCCGCCCTGAGGTCGAAGATTTGTTGCTCGAAGAAGTTCCCGATATTTCGTATGCCGACATCGGCGGACTCGATGCGCAGATCGAGCAGATTGCCGACGCAGTCGAGCTCCCGTATTTGTATCAAGAACTCTTTGCCGAACACCGCCTGCCTGCGCCCAAGGGCATCTTGCTCTACGGCCCTCCCGGATGCGGTAAAACACTGATCGCTAAGGCTGTGGCCAACAGCTTGGCTAAAAAGGTTGCAGCGGCGACCGGGGGAGACAAGGGCCGCAGCTACTTCATCAATATCAAGGGTCCCGAACTACTGAACAAGTATGTCGGCGAGACCGAACGGCAGATCCGTCTTGTGTTTCAGCGGGCACGCGAGAAGAGCGAAGAAGGCTGGCCCGTCATTGTGTTCTTCGACGAGATGGACAGCATGTTCCGCACTCGTGGCACCGGCATTAGCTCCGATATGGAGAGCACCATCGTGCCGCAGTTGCTCGCCGAGATCGACGGTGTCGAGGGCTTGCGTAACGTCATCGTGATCGGCGCCACAAACCGCGAAGATCTCATCGATCCCGCGATTCTACGCCCCGGCCGCCTCGACGTGAAGATCAAGATCGAGCGACCCAACGAGGCCGCCGCCAAGCAGATCTTTGCGCAGTACCTCACCACCGAGATTCCTATTGCGCCCAATGAGTTGGTGCCCGAGATGATCGAGCGCACAGTCGACGAGATGTATCGCGACGACGAAGCGAATCGCTTCCTCGAGGTCACGTATCAAAACGGCGATAAAGAAGTGCTCTATTACAAAGACTTTGCGTCGGGCGCGATGATCGAAAACATCGTGCGACGTGCCAAGAAGTTGGCGATTAAGCGTCTCATTGCTGGCGGCCTCAAGGGAGTCAGCACCCAAGACATGCTCGACTCGATCAAGCAGGAATACAAAGAGCACGAGGACCTGCCCAACACAACGAACCCCGACGACTGGGCCAAGATCAGCGGCAAGAAGGGTGAGCGCATCGTGTTCATCCGCACGCTTGTCGCCGAGGGCCGCAACGAAGCATCGTTCGCAGGCGGACGCTCAATCGAGCGCACGGCCACCGGTCAGTATCTGTAGCCGGTAGCGGGCTATGGTCACTGCATGGCCATCGCCAAGGTGTGCGGCATCGAAACCGAATACGGAATTCAGGTTCGTGGCGCGGAATCGAATCCGGTAGCTGCGTCGAGCGCGCTGATCAACGCTTACGTCAGCGGCACGTTGCGTAACGTCGATTGGGATTT
The DNA here is from genome assembly GCA_945861025.1 of Ferrithrix thermotolerans DSM 19514. Classification (GTDB taxonomy): domain Bacteria; phylum Actinomycetota; class Acidimicrobiia; order Acidimicrobiales; family Ilumatobacteraceae; genus WLMZ01. Next base: position 27,178 of record CAMASN010000001.1, on the reverse strand, counting down.
CGAGCACGAACGCCCGGGCGCCGATGCTCGCGGATTCAGCTATCCCGATTCGTTCGCTCCCGAGATCGAAATGCAGCTTGTCAACGCAGTGCTCACCAACGGCGCTCGCTACTACGTAGATCACGCTCACCCCGAGGTGTCTACACCCGAGTGCCTCACGGCGCTCGAGGTCGTGCGCTTCGACAGAGCTGCCGAGGAAATAGTGCGGGCCAGCATGACCGCAGCCAAGCGACTACTCAACGACGGCAGCGAGATCGTCACGTATAAGAACAACTCCGATGGCAAGGGCAATAGCTATGGCTGTCACGAGAACTATCTCGTCGATCGGGCCACACCCTTTGCCCGTATCGTGAGCCAGGTCACGCCGCATTTCGTGTCACGACAGGTGTTCTGCGGCGCCGGCAAAGTGGGCAGCGAACTCGCAGGCACCAGTTCGCGTGCCGTGCCGTACCAAATCAGTCAGCGCGCCGACTTTTTCGAAGAAGAGGTGGGTCTCGAAACAACCCTTAAGCGGCCCATCGTGAACACCCGCGACGAGCCGCACTGCGACCCGCAGAAATACCGCCGGCTCCATGTAATTGTGGGCGATGCAAACATGAGCGAGGTGGCCACATACCTCAAGGTAGGCACCACAGCGATCGTGCTCGCGATGATCGAAGACGACATGATCGGCAGCGAACTCACGTTGGCCAATCCTGTGTCGGCTATTCGCCAGATCAGCCAAGACCCCTCGCTCACCACCACCATTGCGTTGCGAGATGGCACGCGCTTGACCGCCATCGAACTGCAGTGGGCCTTGCTCGCACGTGCCCGAAAGTACGAACGTAGCCACGGCCTTGCTTGCGTCGGCGACGACGTGGCTGTCGACCTGCTCGCTCGGTGGGAGACGGTGTTGGCTGGCCTTGAAACCGACCGCAATTCGGTGGCTCACTGGGTCGACTGGGTCGCCAAGCAACGTCTGATCGATGGCTTCGCCCATCGCCATCAACTCAACCCCGGCGACGCCAGGCTCAAGGCCATCGATCTGCAATACCACGACATGCGCGCCGACCGCTGCCTTGCCACGCGTGCAGGTCTCGAGACACTCATCAGCGAACATGACGCGCGCACCGCAATGACCGAGCCACCCGAGACCACGCGGGCCTATTTCCGCGGCAAGTGTTTGCAGCGATGGCCCGCAGAGATCGTGGCCGCAAACTGGGATTCGATGGTGTTCGATGTGGGTCGCGAACCATTGCGCCGCGTGCCCATGCTCGAACCATTACGCGGCACCGCCGAACTCACGGGCGCACTGTTCGACGAATGCACTACCGCTGCCGAGTTGTTGGCGCGGTTAGACGCGTAGGCTCACAACACAACTACTGGCAGCGACGACGACACGGCGAAGTGAGGGACCCAACATGGCAGAGCACACTCAAAAACAAAAACAGGCGCCGTCACGCACCGAAGAGACGATCGACGATGCTCCCGTTGGCGCACCACAGGCCGAAAAGCTCAAAGCCGAACTCGATGATCTCCTCGACGAGATCGACGAAGTGCTCGAAAGCAATGCTGAGGATTTCGTAAAGAGCTACGTGCAAAAGGGTGGCGAGTAAGCCCATGTCAATGCCAATGTTCGCCGCTGGAGATGATCCCGGTGCCAGCTTCCCCGAATTGCTACGACGCATGGGTCTGCAAGCGGTGGCCCCAACCTCCGATGCCTCTGACCTACTCACTCCACACGCCACAACCTGCATTGCCTTGCGCTTCGCCGACGGTGTGGTCATGGCAGGCGACCGTCGGGCCACTAGTGGCAATCTGATCAGCCATCGGAGTATGGAAAAGCTGGTGCAAGCCGATGCGTTCAGCGGGGTAGCTATCGCCGGAGCCGCTGGCCCGGCAATGGAAATGATCAAGCTGTTTCAGTTGCAGCTCGAGCATTACGAAAAGGTCGAAGGCTCTTCACTCAGCCTCGAAGGCAAGGCCAACCAACTGTCGATGATGGTTCGCAGTAATTTGCCCGCAGCAATGCAGGGTCTCGCCGTTGTGCCCATTTTTGGCGGCTTCGATCTGCGTCGCAACACGGGCCGCTTGTGGACATACGACGTCACCGGTGGACGCTACGAAGAGCATGAGTTCGTGAGCACCGGCTCAGGCAGCCTGCACGCTGGCACCGTCATCAAGCTTGGGCATCGCCCGCAGATCACCCGAGACGAAGCAATCAACCTTGCGTGCCGTGCGCTATGGGAAGCTGCCGACGCCGATTCGGCCACGGGCGGCCCCGACGCGCTTCGTGGCATCTATCCAGTAGTGGCCACCATCACAGCTCAGGGTTGGCAGCGCATTGGCGACGACGACCTCGCCGCCCGCTACGTCACCATTGCTAGCGAAATGAGGTCACGCACATGAGCATGCCGTACTACGTAGCGCCTGAGCAGATCATGAAAGACCGCGCCGACTATGCGCGTAAGGGCATCGCTCGCGGCCGGGCCATGGTGGCCCTTCGGTATGCCGGCGGCATTGCGTTGGTTGCCGAGAATCCCTCCAACACGTTGCGCAAGGTCAGCGAGATCTACGACCGCATTGCCTTCGCCGGAGTTGGCAAGTACAACGAGTTCGACCAGTTGCGCGTGGCTGGCGTTCGCGCTGCAGACCTCAAGGGCTTTCAATACAGCCGCGACGATGTCGACGCGCGCAGCTTGGCCAACAGCTACGCGCAGATGCTTGGCCAGACCTTCACCCACGAAATGAAGCCGATGGAGGTCGAGATTCTGGTGGCCGAAGTAGCCCACGACGATGTCTCTGACCAGCTGTTTCACATTCTTTACGACGGCACCGTGGTCGACGAACGTCGCTTCAGCGTGTTGGGCGGCGACGCCGAAGCCATCACGTCGCGCCTCAACGAGTCGTGGACCGAAGGACTCGAACTCGATGCCTGTCTGAGGGCGGCAGTGGCAGCACTCTCTGGCCCCGATCGCCAGTTGGTGGCCGACGATCTTGAGGTTGCGTTGCTCGACCGAGCAGCGGCACGGCGATGCTTTCGACGCCTCGACGACAATGTCGTTGAGGCGTATCTTGCAACATCACCGCCAAGTTCTGAATGACCACTATCGATCTGAATAGTGACATCGGCGAAGGCCTTGGTCACTGGCCGATGAACGACGACGAATCGCTGCTCGGCATCATTACCAGCGCCAACATCGCCTGCGGCTTCCATGCTGGCGATCCGTCGATCATGCGACGCACCTGTGATGTCGCTGCGCGTTCTGGTGTGGCGATAGGCGCCCATGTTTCGTACCCCGATCTCGCCGGCTTCGGCCGCCGGTTTATTGACATCAATCCCACTGAGTTGGCCGATGTGGTCACGTATCAGATTGGCGCATTGCAAGCCATCGCCATCGCGGCCGGTTCACGCGTTAGCTATGTGAAACCCCACGGCGCTTTATACAACGCCATCGTGACGCACGAGGCCCAGGCCGCTGCAGTGGTTGCAGGTGTGGCGGCCTGCGGCCCCTTGCCGCTCATGGGACTCTCCAACTCAGCGGTACTACGTCTTGCCACGCAGGCCGGACTCCCCACGGTCACCGAGAGTTTTGTCGATCGCGCGTACAACACCGATGGTTCGTTGGTCTCTCGACTGTTGCCCGGGGCAGTGCTGCACGATGTCAATTTCGTTGCTGCGCGTGCGGTGCGTATGGTCACGAACAGGTCCGTGTTTGCCATCGATGGCTCTGAGATCGCAGTTGAATTCGACTCGCTCTGCGTGCACGGCGATACACCCGAAGCAGTGCAGATTGCCGGTGCAGTGCGCGATGCGCTGACGGCAGCCCAGATCGGGTTGCGTCCTTTCCATTTCTGAGCCAGCCGAGCATTATTCCTTTGCGCACCCCATGCGTGGTTGGGTTCGCTAGGTTGGCGAAATGGAGCGGCGCATCTACGGGCTCGAGAACGAGTACGGAATCACCTGCACATTGCGCGGGCAGCGCCGGCTCAGCCCCGACGAGGTGGCTCGCTATCTGTTTCGGCGGGTCGTCAGCTGGGGCCGCAGCAGCAACGTCTTTTTACAGAACGGTGCGCGTCTGTATCTCGACGTCGGGTCTCACCCCGAATACGCAACCCCTGAGTGCGACTCGTTGTACGACCTGGTGGTACACGACAAGGCGGGCGAGCGGATCCTCGAAGACTTGGTTGTATCTGCCGAGCAACGCCTCAGCGAAGAGGGCATCAGAGGCACCATTTACCTGTTCAAGAACAACACTGACTCTGCGGGCAATAGCTATGGCTGCCACGAGAATTACCTCACCAGCCGCGACGACAACCTCGGCCACTACGCCGAGGTGCTGATCCCGTTCTTGGTGAGCCGCCAGATTTACACGGGTGCCGGCAAGATCCTGCAGACGGCGCGCGGGCCGGTGTATTCGATTGCTCAGCGCGCCGAGCACATCTGGGAAGGCGTGTCGTCGGCAACCACACGAAGTCGGCCGATCATCAACACCCGCGACGAACCGCACGCCGATGCCGAAAAGTACCGACGCCTTCACGTGATCGTTGGCGACAGCAACATGAGCGAATACACCAACTTCGTGAAGGTCGGCGCCGCGGCGTGCATGTTGCGAATGGTCGAAGACCCCGGTGTCGTGTTGCGCGACATGACCCTCGAGAATCCGATTCGGGCCATTCGCGAAATCAGCCACGACATCACCTGTCGGCGAACCGTGAAACTGGCTAACGGCCGCGAGGTCAGTGCGCTCGACATTCAACGCGAATACCTCGATCGTGCGTTGCGATACGCCGACACCAAGGGCTTCCCTCCACTCGAGCAACGCGCCCTTGAGATGTGGGAGCATTGTGTGAGCACCATCGAGAACGACCCGCTGAAACTGGATCGGGAGGTTGATTGGGTCATCAAACACAAGCTGATCGAGGCCTACCGAGCCAAACACGATCTACCATTGGGCCACGCCCAAGTTCAGTTGCTTGACCTGCAGTATCACGACGTCACTCGGAGCCGAAGCCTGTTCTACAAGATGCAAGATCGGGGCATGGTCGAACGCATGTGCACCGATGAGGACATCATGGCCGCGGTCGATATACCACCGCAAACAACTCGGGCCAGGCTCCGTGGCGAGTTCATCAAGCGCGCTAAGGAACGCAAGCGCGATTACACGGTCGATTGGGTGCACCTCAAGCTCAACGATCAGGCGCAGCGCACGGTTCTGTGCAAGGACCCGTTCAAGAGTCGCGACGAACGCGTCGAAAAACTGATTGCCTCGCTCTAGGTAACCAATCGACGTGTGGCACCCACTGGCGGCGTCGAGGCGATATCGTCTTTGGGCAATGATGCCCCCTGTGCCCATGCAATCGGCAACGAGAGATCTGAAATGAACCTAGGCGACTCACTAGATACAACGTCACAGCAGACCGCTGCTCTCGCCGAAGTGCGCGCCCCGCGTCCCCCCGCCAAGCCCGTGAACCATTTTGCACGCGCTTTTCGCGAGTGGATTGTCGTCATTTTTATCGCAATCGCAGCTGCAGTACTGATGAAGGTGTTCGTCGTCCAGCAGTTTTACGTGTCGGGCCACTCGATGGACACCACCTTGCACGACTTCGATCGCGTGCTCGTCAACAAGCTTTCGTACGACCTTCACGACCCGCGACGCGGCGATATTGTGGTGCTCGAAGAGGCCCAAGGCCTGACCCAACGAGATCTCATCAAGCGAGTCGTCGCACTTCCCGGAGAAACCATCGAGATAAACCGTTGTGTGGTTCTTATCAATGGCAAGGTGCTCACCGAGCCCTACCTCGACCCATCGGTTGTTACGCCCGACAACTGCGGTGGCGACCTACTCAAAACAACGCTTACACCGCACCACGTGTTCGTCATGGGCGACAATCGCGCCGGATCAGGCGACAGTCGCGGCCCTCTCGGCCAGGTCGACTACTCACAGATCGTTGGACGCGCCTTCGTAGTGATCTGGCCCTACTCCGATTGGGCGTGGCTGTAGTTACAACCCTGTGCGCTACAGCAGTGGCGCACCTAGTTCGCTGCGATAGGCATCGATCATTCGATCGACCCAGTCGCTGTGCACACCATCGATGCCCATTCGCAGAATTGGGCGCAGAACATGGTCGTACTGCAGGTCCCACGCAATAGCGCACAGATCGAATCGGTGAAACAGCGAGACGAGGCCGCCGTTCCAATCGGTGTGATGCATGTTGATTGCGTGAATACCCTCGTTCGACAACGCAGCGGCGCGACGCTCGGGGCCCTCTTTGATGCGTGTTAAGCGGGTGGAGTCGACCAACTTGGCACCATCAAGCTGCGATCGCAGGGGCAGCAGCGTCTGCCATTGCGGATGACAGAGCCACAGCCGGGGGAGCAGCTGCGGCGCAGCCTCGCGAACCACGTTCAGCACCGGCAACCCACAGTTGTCGCCCTTGAGATCGAGCGAGAGGTGGAAATCTGAGCCGCACTTCTCGAACAATTCGGCGAGCGTGGGGATGAACGATGGCAGCTGCGCTCGCCGCATCTCGGTGATCCGACGCCTGCTCAGCCGATGTCGCACGAATCCGTCGTGGTCAAGCACGGGCACACCGTCGGCGGTTACCCACACATCGCTTTCGAGACCCGTGGCCCCAAGTCTGAGACCCAAGGTGAACGCCTCAATGGTGTTTTCTGGGGCGTGCGCTTTGCCGCCGCGGTGCGCAAACGCAATCGGATGTGCGAGCAATGAGGGTAGGCGCTGTTGCATTGCAAGCATTGTGACAGTTGATTGCATCGCACGAAACTTCGAGCAGATTCACGACGCGAGAGACTTCGTGCTCGTGTGAACTAGCCCTAGACTCCAACCCGTGTTCAACCTGTCGGGCAGCGAATTAATTTTCCTCGTGCTCATCGCCCTCGTGGTACTCGGCCCCGACAAGCTGCCCGAAGCAGTCCGCAAGGCCACTAAGGCCTACAACGATTTCAAGAAAATGGCCGGCGGCTTTCAAGACGAGATGCGCACAGTGCTCGAGGAACCCATGCGCGAAATGCGCGAAACCGCCGATCTGGTGAAGAGCTCGGCCATGTTCGACCCTCAGTCCGATGCCAAGCCCACCGCAACCAAGCCAGGCGAAACGTCGGTGAGCACACCAGCAGCGACGCCGGTGATCCAGTCCGAAACAACCACGTCTGAAACGGCAGAGCCTGAATCAGTTCCTGTCGGAGAAGCCCCGGCCGCGCCGACACGTGCGCCCTCGTTCGATATTTCCAACTATGTCGGCGAGACCGATGCGTCGTATGTGGCCCCCGAGCCAACGGCAGCCGCCGCCGAAGCCGACGAGGCAACTCCTGTATGAAGCTTCCCTTTACGTCCGCCAGCCTGCCAGCACTTAAGGGCCCCGAAGACCGCATGACGCTGCGCGACCACCTTGCCGAGCTTCGAGTCCGCATCGTGCGCAGTCTGCTGGCCGTCACCCTCGGCGTGATTTTGATGCTCGCGTTCTACGACCCAGTGCTGCGTTTCCTGGTGAAGCCATACAAAGACTTGTGCGCGGCCAAACCAAATCTGCAGTGCAACGGCCAACTTTTCGGCCTCGGACCACTCGATGGTTTTTCGACCCGCATTTCGGTATCGATGTACGGCGGCTTGCTGCTGGCCTTTCCCGTGGTGTTGTGGCAGATCTGGCGCTTTGTGGTTCCAGCGCTGCACGCCAAAGAAAAGAAGTATGCGATTCCATTTATCAGCTCGACCATTGGGCTGTTCGTGCTTGGCGGCTACATCGCCTATTGGACCCTCGATAAGGCGCTTGAGTTTCTGATCTCGTGGTCGGGTTCCGGCGTTGGCCAGATCTTCCAAATCGAGAAATACATCAGCCTTGTCGGGCTGATGGTGTTTGCGTTCGGCATCGGCTTTGAGTTTCCGGTGCTGCTCGTGTTCCTGCAAATTGCTGGCGTACTGACCCCACAAACCCTGCTCAAGGGTTGGCGCTACGCGATCATGGCCATCTTCGCAATCGCTGCGATCATTACTCCTTCGGGCGACCCGATCTCGATGCTGGCGTTGGCGGTGCCGATGAGCATCTTTTATCTCTTCTCAATCTTGATTGGGCTCTTCATGCAGCGCCGCAAGCGTAAGCAGGCTCTGAAGGGCACCGACGATGATGATGATGACGATGACTTCGACACCGCAGGGGCCGCGGCGTCCGCCTAAACAACCGCCCGACGCGCCACACTGGTAGTCGTGCGTGCCGACCGGGCCGAATTGATTGCCCACTACACATTTCCACTCGATCGTTTCCAGCTGCAAGCAATGGACGCGCTCGACGACGGCCAATCAGTTCTTGTCGCCGCGCCTACTGGATCGGGCAAAACGGTGGTAGCCGAGTACGGCATCGAGACCGCCATTCGCGCTGGCAAGCGAGCGTTTTACACGGCACCCATCAAGGCGCTCTCGAATCAGAAGTTCCACGATCTCGTCGGCATCTACGGCGCTGAGCGCGTGGGACTGCTCACCGGGGACAACGCGATCAACGGCGACGCTGCAATCGTGGTGATGACCACCGAAGTGTTGCGCAACATGATCTACGGCCGCTCAGGCGCGCTCGACGACCTTGCTGTCGTGGTACTCGATGAGGTGCACTTCTTGCAGGACACATATCGAGGCCCAGTGTGGGAAGAAGTCATCATTCATCTTCCCGAGCGGGTGCAGTTGGTCTGCTTGTCGGCCACCGTGAGCAATGCCACCGAACTCACCGACTGGATCAGCACTGTTCGCGGACCCACCACAGCAGTGCTTGAAGACACCCGGCCGGTACAGCTCGAGAACCTGTTTATGGTTGGCGATCGCAGCAGCGAGAAGATTCACCTACTGCCCACGCTGGTCAACGACCGACCCAACGCAGTAGCGATGCGCCTCACCGAGGAGGGTACGAACCAGTGGAAAGGTGGTCGCGGCCGAGGCGGCGGTCGAGGCACGCGCCGGCTGTATCCACCGTCTCGCGTCGAGGTCGTTGATCGACTCGAGCTCGAGCAGATGTTGCCTGCTATCTATTTCATTTTTAGTCGCAACCAGTGCGACGAAGCCGCCAAGACTTGCCTTGCTGCTGGCATCCGACTCACCACGGGCGAGCAGCGCGACCGCATCCACGAAATCGCCGAAGGGCGCCTCGCTGGCATCGAAGCCGACGACCTCGCTGTGCTGGGCTACTCACAGTTTCTGGCGCAGCTCGAGGCGGGCATTGCGGCGCATCACGCCGGCATGGTGCCACCGTTCAAAGAAGTGGTCGAAGCGTGTTTTAGTGAGGGTCTGATCAAGATCGTCTTCGCCACCGAGACGCTTGCTGTTGGCATCAACATGCCAGCGCGCACAGTAGTAATCGACAAGCTCACCAAGTTCACCGGCGAGCATCACGCCACACTCACGGCGGGTGAGTACACCCAACTCACCGGCCGCGCCGGGCGCCGCGGCATCGACGAATACGGTCAAGCAATCGTGCTGTGGACCCCGTTTACGCCGTTCGAGCAAATCGCCGGCATCGCAGCGAGTCGCTGGTTCCACCTCACCTCGGCCTTCCGTCCTACGTACAACATGGCTGCCAACTTGGTACGCACATACTCAAGCGAGCAGGCGCATCACCTGTTGAATTTGTCCTTTGCTCAGTACCAAGCCGACGGCGATGTGGTTCGACTCGAAACCAAACTCTCGCGACGTCAGGCGCAGTTGGCCGAGCTCACCGAGCAGGCAACGAGTCCGTTCGGCGACATCGACGACTACCGAGCGCAACTGCGCGAGGCCAACAAACCAGCGGCCTATCTACCAGGGCGCGACGACCCCATCGATCTCGCGATCATGAAGCTGCGTCCAGGAGATGTGGTCTACATCAACAAGGGCAAGTACTCCGGGCGCGCGGCAGTTATCTCCACAGCAAACCGCAAGGGCGGCACCCGCCTCAGCGTGATCACTTCGCGCCACGATCTGCTGATGCTGTCGGGCACCGACTTCGAGAGTCCGCCCGCGGTGCTAGGCAGCATCGACATGCCCGCCGACTTTGCGCCGCACCGCAACGACTTCCAGCGCGAGGTTGCTGCTCGACTCGACAAGGCCAAACTCAAGGCGCTGCCACAAGGTCGCCGTATTCCAGTCGTGTCGCTCGATGGATATCACCCTGTGGAAGACGATCCCGATTTGAAGGCCCGCCTCAAGGCTGCAGCACAAGCCGAACGTGTAGCGCGTGATGTCGAAGAGATTCGAACACGCGTCAAGGGTCGCGGACAATCGATTGCGCGCGACTTCGACCGCGTGCTCGGCATCCTTTCGGCGTGGGGCTACATCGATGGCTGGACGCTCACCGATGCGGGGCAGATGCTGGCGCGCACGTTTCACGAGAGCGATCTGCTCATCGTTGAAACACTTCGTCAGGGACTCCTCGACGGTCTCGATCCGGCCACGCTCGCCGGACTCGTGTCAGTATTCGTGTACGAGCACCGTAGTTCTGAAGAGCCGCCGCTGGCCTGGTTCCCGAACGCCTCAGTGCGCAAGCGCTGGCTGCAAATTGCATCGCTCAGCTCTGACCTTCGCGAGATCGAAGAAGAAGACGGCCTCATCGTGCATCGTCCTCCCGACGCCACCTTCTTGGCGATTGCGTTTGCGTGGGCTGCGGGCGAGGGCTTCGCCGAAGTAGTAGAGGCCGAAGAATTGTCGGGCGGTGATTTCGTACGCACCATCAAGCAACTGATCGACCTACTGCGCCAACTCGCAATCGTGGCTCCCGTAGCCGCTACGCGACGCAGCGCCGAGAAGGCCGCCGAGGCGTTGTTCCGCGGCGTTGTCGCAGCCTCGAGCGCTGTTGAGATCGAGACCGATATTCCGTCCGTGGCGCCGAGCGAAGAACTTGTAGAGGTCGTGCCCGAATGACCATCCGCAAGGGCCACGAATGGGGTTCGCTTGCAGTCGCCTCGGTACCGATGGTCACCGTGTCATCGAATGCAGAGTTGCGCGTCATGGTTGAGGCTGCGCGCCGGAGCGGTAGCGATATCGCAACGGTGGGTCTGCTCGGCGGCGACCTGATGCGCACGCTTGGCGGCAGTGCGCAACCGTCCCGCTTTACGTCGGGCGAGGCAGTGCCGCATCTACCGATCGACCTCGTTCATGTTGTGGCCGATGACTCACGCGAGGGGTGGTTCGCCGCCCATCTTGTGGCTCGACGCACCTGGTGGCACGGACAAATCGTTGCGGCAATGAACGCTCAATTCATCAACACGTGGGACGTCGCTCCACGATGCCATCCCAACGACGGCCTCGTCGATCTTGTGACAGCTAGCTCAACAATGAACCTTCAGCAACGTTGGTTGGCGCGATCACGCATACCGCTCGGCACCCACGTTCCGCACCCACTGATCACGACGCGTCAAGTGGCAAGCGTCGCGCTCGACCTGCCGAGCAAGACACCCCTCTGGCTCGATGGTCAGCGATGGGGGAGCGCTCGACATGTGCAGATCACCGTCGAGCCCGATGCCTTCGTCGCTGTGGTGTGAAATTGCGTCGGCTACGGTCGAACGATGCACGCATGGATACTCGATGAATCACCGGGCAGCTATCGCTGGGGCGAGATTGACCTGCCCGATATGGCCGACGACGAAGTACGTATCGATGTCGTCGCCAGTGCGCTGAACCACATGGATTTGTGGGTTACTCGAGGAGCACCGAGGCCACACCTTCCACACGTGCCCGGGTGCGACGTGGCTGGCATCGTGAGTGCTGTCGGCTCGCGGGTCACCAATGTGGCCGTCGGCGACGAAGTGGTCATCAACCCCGGAGTCTCACCGGTTGACGAGATCGTCACATGGGGCAACAACAGCCCGATGGGGCCGGGATTCCGCATCTACGGCGAACACTGTTGGGGCGGCCATGCCACCGTTGCTCAGGCGCCGGCGCGCAACGTGGTGGCACGACCCGCTGGCCGGTCATGGGCTGAGTGTGCGGCCTATCCCTTGGCATATCTCACTGCATACCGAATGCTCAAGCGTGCACGCTTACAGGCCGGAGAAACCTGCTTGGTTGTTGGCATTGGTTCGGGCGTTTCATGTGCAACCGTTGCGTTGGCCCGCCACATGGGCGCCGACGTTGTTGCTACGAGTCGCAGCGAGGCAAAGCGAGCCGAAGCCATCAACATGGGCGCGCACGCCGCATACGACTCGGTCGCCGAGTCATGGCCGGTGCATGCAGATGTTGTCGTCGAAAGCGTTGGCCCGGCTACGTGGAATCAGTCGGTTCGCTCGTTGAAGCCCGGTGGACGTCTGGTGGTGTGCGGCAGCACCAGCGGCCCAAAGGTCGAAATCACACTGCCGCGGCTGTTCTTCAAGCAATACGAAATCATCGGTTCAACAATGGGCAGCTACCAGGAGTTCGCTGAGGTGACTCAGCTCGTGGCCGCAGGTCTACCGGTCACCGTCGATACCACGTACGATCTCGCCAACTACGAAACAGCGCTGCATCGACTCGAAGCAGGCGACCAACTCGGCAAGATCGTGCTGCATCATCGTCAAGGAGCCATGAATGAACAATGACATCGAGAGCCTGAAGGACGCTGTTTGTGCTGAGGTCGATCGCCTGGCTCCACAACTGCTCAAGGCCAGCCACGACATTCATGCCCACCCCGAACTCAACTTCGAAGAGCATTACGCTCACGACTTGCTCACCGACCTGCTCGAACAGGCTGGCTTAGCCACTCAGCGCCATGCGTATGGCACCGAAACGGCTTTCGAGGCGCGCGCTGGCGACACTGGCTTCGACATTGCAGTGCTGTGCGAGTACGACGCGCTGCCCGCCATCGGCCACGCCTGCGGCCACAACATCATCGCCACCGCAGGGCTAGGCGCCGGACTCGCCGCAGCCACAGTCGCTCAACGAGCGGGCGGCCGCCTGCGCATCATGGGCACCCCCGCCGAAGAAGGCGGAGGTGGCAAGATTGTCATGGCCCGCAACGGAGCATTCGCTGGCGTAGACGCCGCAATGATGGTGCATCCGGCCGATGCCGATCTGATCCGCATGGACACGCTTGCGTTGCAAACGGTCGACGTTGAGTTTCACGGCAAAGCTGCCCACGCGGCTGCCGCTCCGCACGAAGGCCGCAACGCGCTCGATGCTGCGGTGCTCGGCTACATGAACGTGGCCGCGCTGCGCCAGCACATTGGGCCCAACGAGCGCATTCACGGCATCATTACCAAAGGAGGCGACAAGGCCAATATCGTGCCCGCCGAAACCGAGATGAACTGGATCGTGCGCTCGCAGACCATTGCCTCGCTGCAGCCGCTCAAGGAGCGAGTCCTGCAATGTTTCGGTGGGGCGGCGGCCGCATGTGGCTGCACGACATCGAACACATGGAACACCCACACCTACGCCGACATGATCGACAACGGCCCGATGGTGGCCTCATACGTCGCCAACTCGAGTCGCCTCGGCCGCTCGGTTGTCGACCCCACAGTGCTCGGCCGGCGCGTCGTTGGTTCCACCGATATGGGCAACGTGAGCTATCTCGTTCCATCGATTCACCCGATGATCAAGACCGCTCCCGACGGCGTGCCGATTCACACCGTCGACTTTGCGCGCTGGGCCATCAGTCCGCTTGCGAATCGAGCAATCATCGATGGCGCCAAGGCAATGGCCATGACCGTGATCGACCTCTGGTGCGATCCTCATCTCATGAACAGCACCAAAGAAGCCTTTAGCCACCGGCCCACGAACGTCGAAGTTCTCTAAGTCCTGCTCAGGGTCGGCGCGCAATACCATTTCTGGTGGTGCCGCACCCGTAGAGTTGACACTCGTGACGGTCTACGTCCCCGAAGAATTCTCTGGCAGCGAAAGCGACGTACTCCGTCGCTACTTCTCCAACCTCGATGGTCCAGTTTTCGCGCTCGTGAACCTGCCCGAAGTGGTGAAGGGCGCGTTGTTCGCTCGTTACAGCCGTAGCTCAAAGAGCCTGCGGCGGTTGTTCCTCGACGAGTTCGTCGGTGACCTCGACATCAGCGGCGATCAATCCGTCGATGCAACCGTTGGCCTCGAGCGCGCCGAAGAACTCTACGAAAAAGTGTTCTTCGAGTATGGCGACGACTCAGTCGCACAGCTCGGCGGCGTCCACCTCGCTTGCGAGCAGGCGTCGAACATCTTGACCAAGGTGCTCGAGTGGGGCCGGCTGATGAGCTACCTCGAGCAGAGCACTCGTTACATCGCCTACGACTCGCGTCTTGGCGGGCGCTACAGGTTCTACCGAGACCCAGCGGTGCTCAACAGCCCGTTTGGTACCCGCTACGTGGGCGACATGGACCGCATGTTCGACTCGTACAGCCTGCTCATCAACAAAGTCACCGAGCACGTTCGTGCCACGGTGCCACGCGGTCCCGACGACAGCGATTTCATCTATCGCCAAGCCACACGCGCCAAGGGCCTCGATGCGGTGCGCGGCGTGCTGCCTGCAGCGTCGCTCAGCAACGTGGGCATCTACGGCACCGGCCAAGCGTTTGAGATGCTGCTGCTACGCATGAAGTCGCATCCGCTGCCCGAGGCTCAGCATTACGCCGAACTCATGTTGCACGAACTACGCAAGGTCATCCCCAGCTTCCTGCGCCGAGTCGATATTCCCGATCGGGGCGGACGCTGGAGCGAATACATGATCAGCACTCGCGATCGCACAGCCGAGCTTGTCGATGGCATCTTCGGCGGTACGCCTGTAGAGCCAGCTGCCTCGGTCGAGCTTCTCGACTGGGATCCCGAGGCCGAAGACAAGCTGCTCGCAGCCATCTGCTACCCGCACACCAACCTGCCCGAGTCGCAGATTCTTGAGCGAGTCAAAAAGCTCGGCGCCGACGAGCGAATTGCTCTTGTGCGCGCCTACGTGGGCGAGCGCGAGAACCGTCGCCATCGCCCAGGCCGCGCCTTTGAACGAATCGACTACCGATTCGACGTGGTCAGCGATTACGGCGCCTTTCGAGATCTGCAGCGCCATCGCATGCTCACCATCGATTGGCAGCCGCTCACGCCAAACCACGGCTATGTGCGTCCAGATCTTGTCGACGGCGCGGGCATGACTGATGTGTTCGACGATGCAATGTCGCGCTCAGCTGCGCTCTACGACGCGCTCCGCCACGATTTTCCAAATCAGGCCAGTTACGCAGTCTCAATGGCCTACAGGATTCGCTACTCGATGCAGTTCAATGCCCGCGAGGCAATGCATATGCTCGAACTTCGCTCATCACCGCAGGGCCACCCGGCATACCGCCGAGTTGCGCTCGAGATGCACCGACTCATCGCCGAAAAGGCCGGGCACTACGCCGTGGCCGAGGCAATGTCACACATGACGCAAGAGGTTCCAGAACTGGAACGGCTCGAGTCTGAGCGTCGAGCCGAGAAGCGTCGCGAACAGACCTAGACTGCCGAAAATTGGTGGTCGCGTAGACTTTCGGCATTTGTGACCGGAGTCACTGGCGTTGTGTGAGAGGTCCTGCAAACAACGCACGTATGCTCGCCGCCCGCGAGGGGGTTTCAATGAGGAGACAAGATGGCTGACGATGACGACACGATTGACCCAGAAGACGAAATCGTAGAACCCGAGACCGAAGAGGCCGACGACGTCGACCCAGACGAACTCAACGAGGAAGAGCTCGATGGCGACGATGAGTTCGCAGCAGTCGACGACGAGTTCACCGACGAAGACGAAGAAGAAGACGACGACACAGATGGTCCCGTTCGACGCACCGTGTCTACCGACGAAGACGATGACGACGACATCATTGCCCCCGACGATGTCGAGGCCGATCTTGACACCATTCTCAAGGACCGCCTTGTCGCCGCCGACGACAGCGACGAAGACGACGAAGAGCCCGAAGATCGCTCCGAGTCTGCCGATCGTTTGCAGCCGAAGCGCTCCGACGAGCGTCTTTGTCCAAGTTGTTTTTTGCTCGTTCGTAATGGCGCCCCGAATTGCCCAATCGGCGACGACGACTGCCCATTGCTCACCAAGCCGAAGAAGAAGTAGCCACCTCATGGCTGCTGGGAAGACTCCGCTTGGCCAACTGGTCGATCTCGTGGTGTACGCACCCGTGGGTCTCATCACGTTGGCTCAGCGCGAGCTTCCCGAACTCATCAGCGCTGGCAAGACCCGAGTCGATAATCAGATCACGTTGGCCCGCTTCATCGGCAAGATGGCCGTGAAGCAGGGCTCCAGCGAGTTCAAGCGGCGCATTCGCGCCGCCGAGCAGTTGCGTGATCCCACGCCAGCATCGGCTCAGATCATCGATATTCAGTCGTCCAACGACATTGCGTCACCGTCGCCTCGCAGCACATCTGGCGCGCATTTGCCCATCGACGGCTACGACAGTTTGGCGGCCTCGCAAGTGGTGCAGCGGCTCAACACGCTCACAGCGGCCGAACTCGAAACTGTTCGCGCTCACGAAGAATCTCATCGGGCCCGCCGCACCATCTTGGGCAAGATCGCTCAACTCCAGGCGCACTGAGCATGGACCCCGTCGTACGCCGGGCAACCATCAACGACATCAACGACCTCGCTCGGCTACAGCTATTGGCGCGCCAAGGCATCGAAGATGTGCGCGGCGGGGCGCTGCGGCTCGCTGAGTGCCCCGTGGTGACTGATTGGAATCCGCTCATCGACGACACGCACGTTGTGGTCGTGGTGGGCACACTCGACGATTCAGTAATGAGCTACGCCGTGATGCACCTGTCTGCAGCCAACAACCGTGGCATCATCACCCACGCCTTTGTCGAAGTCGAGGCGCGAGAACTCGGACTCGGCGACACGATGGTTGAGCATTTCATTGCGGCGGTGCGCAGCGCTGGGTTAGGCGGCATAGAAGCCGTAGCCCTACCCGGCGATCGCGAAACGAAAAACATGTTCGAGCGGGCCGGTCTCACGGCCCGCAAGCTCACGGTATACAAAGCATTGCCGACCAGCGCTACGTAATCAACTGCAGGTGGTTACTTACCCTGCCAGTTCGGTGCACGCTTTTCGATAAAGGCGGTAAGGCCCTCTTTCACATCTTCGGACTGCATGACCTTGGCGAACTCAGCATTGGTGAGGTTCTTCAGGGTCTCGTCGTCTTCGTACGCTGCGGCAAGCACAACCTTGCGGCTGGCATAGACGGCAAGTGGGGCGGCATTGGTGATCTGCGTCGCCAAGCGCATTGCTTCGTTGAATGCCTGACCTGGCTCGGTAAGGCGTGACACGAGGCCGAGGTCGTAGGCGCGCTGTGCCGTGAATGGCTCGCCGGTGAGGATGGCTTCCATCGCAGCAGCCTGGCCTATGGCGCGGGGGAGACGGAACAAGCCGCCAGCGCCGGCGATGAGGTTGCGCTTGGTTTCCGCGAGGCCGAACGATGCCTGCGTACTGGCAACCACGAGGTCGGCAGCGAGCACAATTTCGCAGCCACCGGCTGTGGCGAGGCCATCGACGGCGACGACCACTGGCTTGGTGCGCTCGCGGTAGACGAAACCGGCAAAGCCGCCGCGCTTGGTATTGAGCCCACCGGCTTGACCCGAGTTGATGGCCTTGAGGTCTGCGCCGGCGCAGAACACTGGTCGCGCTTGGCCTTCGGTATTGGCGCGCAGAACGCCCACCCACACCGTTGGGTCGGCCTCGAGCTTGTCGATAGCGGCCTCAAGGCCGGCAGCGACGTCGCCGTTGATCGCGTTGCGAGCATCGGGGCGGTTGAGTGTGATGACCGCAATGCGGCCTTGTGTTTCGTACTGGACGATGTCAGACATGGTCAGTGATCGTAGAGCGGAGCGGCCCTGCGAGACGAACTGATGTCGGATCAGGCTGGGTCAGCCGGTGCCTCTGGCTCAGCTTCAGCAGTTGGGGCCTCAACGACGACTTCAACCTCGGCCACGGCTTCGACAGCGACTTCGATCACGGCTTCGACAACCGATGCCTCGACCTCGACAGCAACTTCAGCGACTACTACTTCAGCCACAGCTACTTCAGTCACAGCTACTTCAGCCACGGCTACTTCGGGAGCGGCGGTGTCAGCTACGACAGTTGCAGGAGCGGCTGCTTCGGTTGGTGCTGCAGCAGCGGGGCGTGGAGCTGCTGCTGGCTTGCGGACTGGTGGGCCTGGGCGCGATGGACGCAATGGCTTGGGCATCGATGAGCCCCCGGTGACCTCGATGCCGAACAAGGCAGCGATCTGCGGAAGCGCAGGAGCCAACCGCTTGACGGTGGCAGTGAGTTCGTCGCTCACCGTGGCTGGAGGAGCGGCTGGCTTAATGAGCGAACGCATTGGGGCAAAGGCAGCAGCTTCGAGCACAGCGACCCAACGATCGGGCATTGCGTCGGCAGCGAGTGACGTGATTGCGCCCTCGGCTAGCTTTACGGCGAGCTCTGGTGGCAGGCGTACGCCGGCCTTTGGCGGCAACGACGACAACTTCAGCGCGCGAACAACGCGACCCACGGTGAGAGCCGACGTGATGTCGTCAAGCCAGAGCAGCAACTCGCTCTCTTGCTTGGCGATCAACGCCTGCTTGAGCTCTGCGGCGAGCGCACGGGTTGACTCGTCGCGAGCGACTACTGGGTCTTCAGAGGCGGCGACAACCGAACGCAGATCGGGCAACGCCAGTTCGGCGAGATCGGCCTTCGCTGCATCGGCACGGTCGAGCCATTCGGCGACGCGCAACTTGGGCAGCAATTGCTCGGCCATCTGAATCAGACCGGCGGCTGGAATTTCTTCTTGGCCCGCAGCCTTAAGACGAGCGTTTTGCTCTTGAACGGCTTGACGCACGGCAGGAATTCCACCCTGCAAGGCGCGCTCGGCCACGGGGCGCTGAGCCTCGGGCAAATCGGCGAGCACGGCGGCGCGGTGCGCTCGGCCTGGCTTGAGACGCTTTGGCTTTGGACGCTGCGCCAACTCGGGTGGAGCAGCGAAGTTTGGGCGAGGTCGACGGTCGCCGCCGCCTGCTTCGCCACCAGCGCGTGCTGGGCGATCGCCATCGCGACGAGGACGACGATCTGCACCGGCTCCAGCACCGGCAGGTGCATCGCCGTCGCGACGGGGACGACGATCAGCATCGGTGCGCGCTGGGCGATCAGCATCGGGACGACGTGCAGGGCGATCACCATCGGGACGACGGGGTGGTCGATCGCCGCGGTCGCCGCGATCTGCGCGATCACCGCGGTCGTTGCGGCCGCGCGTGGCGAGCTGCTGTGTGACAGGTTCGAAGTCTTTGCTGCTCGGCAAGATCTCGAGCAGGCCACCCTTGTCGGCCTTGCCCTTGATGGTGGACACGCTGAGCACTCGCGTGCCATCGAGCTCGGATTCGACGTCGGCACGGAAGATGTCTCCGACCTTCGATGGACCGGGCAATACCGTTGCTTCGAGTACACCCTTTGGCTCACGGGCTCCGGCTGCTCGCCAGGTCCATGTGCCGTCGGGGCGCGTGCTTGTTAGTTCGATCTCAATCCTGCGGGACATATGCCGAGCAGGCTATCCGGTCTCGGGTCACTCTTTCTTACTGCTGCGTATCTCATCGGCTGAGCAGTCGCTCGGCTGACTCTGTTGGCTACCGTTGCGCCGTGCCAATTTACGCGCTGGGCGACCAGGTTCCGAACATCCATCCCGATGCCTACATTCATCCCGACGCAGTAATCATTGGGTCTGTACACATCGGCGCCGAGAGTTCTGTGTGGCCATGCGCCGTGCTACGCGCCGACGATGGCGCAATCTATATCGGCGAGCGCACCTCCATTCAAGATGGCTGCGTGCTGCACACCACACCGTTTTGGCCAACAACTGTTGGCAGTAACTGCGTCGTTGGCCACCTCGTGCATCTCGAGGGATGCACCATCGAAGACCGATGTCTCGTTGGTAACGGCTCAATATTGATGCATCAGGTCATGGTTCATACCGGTGCAATCGTGGCCGCTAACGCGGTGCTACTCAACGGCACGGTGGTTCCCAGCGGTGCGCTGGCGGCCGGTGTTCCGGCCATGATTAGAGAAGGCAAAGCGCGAACCGAGCACATCGATTTGGCTGTGCAAAGTTATGTGAACCGAAGCAAGCGTTTCCGCGACACGCTTCGTCGGATCGACTGACCAGTGGTACTCGCACTTGTCGTCACCGTTAGTGCAGCCGATGTCGAGCTCGCCTCAGATGATCTCTGGTCGCTCGGCGTCGTGGCGGTCGAAGAACGTGCTGGTTCCTCCGACACCACCGTCGAGCTGTGGACCTCGCTGGGCGAAGAACAAGAATCGATCATTGCGGCACTCAAGGCGCTCGATCGCGAGTGGACCTGGCGGTTCCAAGCTGTCGACGAATCGGTGAGCGAAACGTGGCGCGACTATGCCACAGCCACGTGGGTTACCGGTGACCTTGTTGTCTATCCGGCGTGGATTCCTCGTCCCGAATCGGCCACCGCCACAGCGATCAGCATCGATCCCGGTGCCACATTTGGAATGGGCGATCACCCCACCACGGTGCTGTCGTTGCGAGCGCTGCAAGCACTGCCCACCCACGGCGCCGCGGTGCTCGATGTCGGCTGCGGCAGCGGCGTACTCGCTATCGCTGCATGTTTATTCGGAGCGTCTCAAGCAGAGGCCATCGACATCTCTCCGGCCGCTGTGCCAACAACCATTGCCAACGCAACGCGCAATGACGTGGCCGATCGCGTCAACGTGTCCACAGCGCCACTGGCCGATGTCGACGGCAGCTACGACATCGTGCTTGCCAACATCTTGGCTCCCGCGCTGATCGACCTCTCAGGCGATCTCAAGCGGGTGTTGTCGCCATCGGGCGCACTGGTGATCAGCGGCATATTGGCCGAGCGCCACGACCATGTGCTCGCGGCACTCGAGCCATTGCGTGTGGTGCAGCGTTACGAACTCGAGAGTTGGACAGCGATCACTCTGCGTTGGTGAGCAGCGCCTCTATGGCTTCGCGATGCGGCAACGACGGCACAGCGCCACGAACTGTTGTAGCCAAGGCCCCTGCAGCCGAGGCGAACCGAAGCGCCTCGACGATGTCAACACCGCGCGACATCGTTGCCGCAAAGGCGCCACAGAATGCATCGCCAGCGCCAGTTGTATCGATTGCCTCCACACTGAAGGCGGGTATCGCCAGCACCGATTGGCCGGGGCGACACAACATTGCGCCACGCGATCCAAGCGTGATCACAACCGACGATACGCCGAAATCGAGCAAGGTGCTAACGCCGCCAAGCAACTGCACTTCATGTTCATTCGGGATCACGATGTCGCACAATGCAAGCGTGTCTTCGTCGACTCGACTTGCGGGCGCAGGGTTCAAGATGGTGAGTGCCCCTGCTCGTTTCGCTGCGCCGAGCGCCTCGCGCACCACGGCTGCGGGCACCTCGCGTTGCACGAGCAGCACGCGCCCAGACCCAGCCGCAGCGCGTACGTCATTTGGCTTCAGTCGGCCATTGGCGCCGGGCACAACGATGATCGAGTTCTCGCCGCTTGATGACACGCCGATGAGTGCCCGCCCAGTTGGCGCATCGGACAACTCAACGAGCGCACTGCGGTCGATGGAGTCGGCGTCCATCACGGCGATCAACTGACGCGCCGCATCGTCGCCGCCGACCGCCCCAGCAAAGGCAGTGCGGGCTCCGGCGCGTGAGGCTGCGACGGCTTGGTTCAGGCCCTTGCCACCAGCGAATTCGGCGTAGGCAGAGCCCATCACCGTCTCGCCCGGCCCAGGTAAGCGCTCGGCGGTGGCGACAAGATCAAGATTCGCGCTGCCGACCACGCACACATCGAACGATGGTTGCATGCTCACGATGGCAATGTGTGTGGTCGAAACACAGCAGGGCGCTTCGCGAGAAAGGCGGACACAGCTTCGGCATGCTCGGGAGACTTCCAGCACTCGGCGAGCAGCACCTGCTCGCGCCGTTGGATCAAGGTGAGGTCGGTCTCGACCAAATTCTCGGTGAGCAACTGCTTGGTCATCCGCAGTTGTGGTGTGGGGTTCTGGGCATACGAGCGCGCCGTGTTCATCGCTGTCTCGAGCAGCGCATCGGGTTCAACCAGTTCGTCGGCGAGACCGATACGAGCTGCCTCTGCGGCAGGAATGATGCGTCCCGACAAGAACAGGTCGCTGGCATGACCAAATCCAACGCGGGCTGCGAGCAGGCGAGTGCTCGCAAGTTCGGGAACGAGGCCCATCTTGATGAAGCCCATGCCAAATTTGGCTGCGCTGGATGCAACGATGCGGTCGGCCGGAAGAATCATCGTGACGCCGATGCCAACCGCTGCGCCGTTGACGGCGGCGACGATGGGCTTTGACGTGCGCAGCAGATCGACCCAATCAAGACCGGCACGCATACCACCCACGCCGTCGGCGGTGTTGTTGCCTGGATCATCGCCGTGGATGCGGGTGGAGAACGTGGCCTCCATATCGGCGCCGGCACAGAATCCTCGGCCCGCTCCGGTCATCACGATGGCACCAACGGTGTCGTCGGCATTTGCGGCTTGCACGGCATGTGCCTGCTCGTCGGCCATGCGCGGAGTCCACGCATTGAGCCGGTCAGGCCGGTTGAGAGTGATCAGTGCAATGGGGCCATCGACTGAGTAGGTGATCTGTGTGTATTCCACGAACGCACCCTAGAACGTTGAAAGCCTGCAATCGCAGGCCACGCGTAGCGCTTGCTCAGCTTGCGCCGCGGGCTCGAACACCAATCGGGGCAATTAAGCGATAGCCAGCCGAGTGACGCTCGTCTTCGGACTCGCTACCCCAAAAACCGTACTCGTGGTTCTCGCGGGCGTACGAACAACAGCGGCTCTTCACGTTGCAACTGGCGCACACAGACCGAGCCATAGCTTCGCGGCGATCGCGGGCCTGCGGCCGTTCGGCGGGAGCGGGGAAAAACAGATTCGTCAACCCCTTACACGCGGCATCTCGCATCCAACGATCGTCGGTTGCTTCACGGCGAAATATGATTTCTACCGAAGCCATGGAACCCCCTCAAGTTCGACTTGAATCGTGCCCGCCCACCTCCGGACGGCACAAGGACGATCATACGTAGAAGTAACCAATGAGTCAATTGTATACTGCAATGAAAAGAACATTCCAGAACGGACCTCAGTTGGTCCGTTTGTCACCTGCTCGGAGAGTCAGGAGCCGAGCAGTTCGCGCACTCCCGCAGCGAACACATCGACGTCTTCGATGGTGGTATCCCACGCAGTCATCCAACGCACTTGATGCGTCGGAACATCCCAATCCCAAAAGAAACACCAGTGACGAAGTTCGTCGATGAGATGGGGCGGAAGATGCGGAAACACGCTGTTCACCACTGGCGCAGCGTCGTAGCTCACCGCTGGAATTGAGCTCGTGGCGTCGTATAAGCGCTGAGCCATCAGGTTCGAATGAGCCGCCAATGTGAGCCACAAATCGTCGTGCAGCAACGCATTGAACTGAGCCGAAACAAAGCGCATCTTCGACGGCAACTGGGTGACTTGCTTGCGCACGAATGGGGCCACTGCTGAGAACCGGTCGTTGAGATAGACAACGGCCTCGCCGTACATCATTCCGTTCTTCGTGGCGCCAAAACTCAGCACGTCGACACCAGCATCAACTGTCATTGCTCGTAGCGCCGCACGAGTACCGCCGGCCGCTGCGACGGCGTTCGCGATTCGAGCGCCGTCCATGTGTACCGACATGCCGTGACGGTGCGCTGCCTCACACAGCAAGCCGATTTCTTCGGCGCTATACACGGTGCCGAGTTCGGTGCTTTGCGTGATGCTCACTACTCCGGGTTGGGCGTGGTGCATCACACCAATGGCGTGCGCCTGATCTTCGATCTGCGCGGGCACAAGTTTGCCGTCGGCGCACGGAACGTCGACGAGTTTGGCACCGAGAATGCGCTCGGGTGCACCGGTCTCGTCGACATTGATGTGTGCCCAATTCGTGCACAACACTGCCTGAGCTGGCCTGAGCATGCTCGCCAGTGCCATCACGTTGGCGCCCGTGCCACCCCACACCAGGTATGAACTTGTGTTGCCACCAAACAGATCGCGCATGCGGTCGTCAAGCTCAGTGGTCCATCGGTCAGAGCCGTAGGCCAAGGCGTGACCGCTATTGGCTTCGTTCAGTGCATCGATCACTGCGGGATGAACGCCTGCGGCATTGTCGCTTGCGAACGCTCGACGGGGGGGAGGCGCTGAGATCATGTTGTCCAGTATGGCCTGTGCGTTTGGGGACGTGCTCAGTCGCCGAACACTGTGGTGATCATTCGCCCGACTCGCTCGCTGGCACTTGCGGCGAGATCGGAGACCACCATGATTCGTTGCACCCAACGGTCTGTGCCGTCGTATCGCGCCCCGAACGGGCTGCGTCCGTGCACAACCACATCGTTATCGAGTATCAAGAGATCGCCAGCCGCAAGCGTGACCGCTCCGTGATTCGCTGCCAACGCCGTACCCAATGCGTGTAACGCACCTTCGGCCTCAACATCGGTGCCCACCATCAGGTCTTCATCAAAGACCATGGCCGGATTCTCTCGATCGCCAGACAGCACGGCCATTGGTGTGCCAAGCGAATTCTGACGACCGTGCAAATAACTCTCGTCGACGGCGCACCGAAACCGAGGCTGGAACAGCGCGTCGATCACGTGCGCGCTGAGCTGGGGGAGCGCATCGTGAATCGAGGCCACCGTTGTCTGCGCGTTGGCGTCGCCTCGCAAACACAGCAGCAGCAGGTACTTGGGCCGATGGGGATGAAAGGCTGCCTCGGTGTGGAACATCAACGTGATGCGTGACGACGTTGAGGTTTGCCGTCCCGAAGACGCCCGAACGGGCACGAGGTTCTGCACCATGTCGCCGTCGTGTTCGGGCTCGTAGCCAACGGGCTCGCCCAGCAGCGATGCGACAGCGACGAGAAGCAACTCGCTGGCATGGCTCTTGGTCGTTGCGGCCGTTGGTTCAGGCGGAGTAGCGGGAATTACGCCGAGGGCCAAGCCGCTCAGCGACAGCCACCCTCGTGGAGTTGAGTCGGCCCGAAAGGCGTTGACTGCGTCGCGCACGTCGGCTGGCAACTCGACCGTGCGATGAGCGGTTTGGACTAGGAAAGCGTCGTCCCATTTCACTGTGGAATACATATTCCAAAGGTAACACAGGTTGGAATCTTTGGTTCTAAATTCTTCTGTGCTTTCGAGCACATAGTTGCGATGCAGCTACGATTCCAATTCATGGAGGTTGAGAACCGCATCACCGAATCAGGTCCGCAGCTCACCACAGCCGAACGGCGCGTTGCCGAGATCGTGCTTACTAACCCCGAACTGGTGGCTTTTGGCACCGTGGCCGAGCTCGCTCAGGCCGCTCAGTCCGGTGCAGCCACGGTTGTACGCCTCGCGGCCAAGATCGGTTATGACGGCTTCACAGCGCTACAGGCAGCCGTTCAGCACGAACTATCGAACCAACTCCGACCAGCGGCAGTGCGAATCCGCGAGGCCCGCGGGGGAGTCACCGTGCGCAAGCATCTACAGCGCGAGATCGACAACGTCCAAAAGACGCTGCTCGCCATTGACGAGCACCGCGTGACCCAGGCAAGTGAGCATCTCGCCGATCTGTCCCGGGCAGTGCTGGTGCTCAGCGGCGATGCATCCACTGGTGTGAGCAGGCAGTTCGTAGGCGACCTCACGGCCCTTCGCCCCAACGTAGAACTCCTCGAAGGCAACGAAGTGGCCATCAGTCGTCGCTTGTCGCAGGTACGCAAGGGCGACATGGTGATCGCCATCGACCTTCGCCGCTATGACCGATGGGTCGTCGACGCCGCAACCGAAGCCAAGCGCAAGCACGCGTGGATACTGGCCCTAACCGATAGCGCGCTGTCGCCGCTTGCTGGCCTCGCCAACGCATCGATGGTGCTCAGCGCCGGGGGAGTCGGCCCGTTCGATAGCCATGTCGGCACCTTGGCACTCCTCAACGTGCTGGTGGCTGCCGCCGCCGAGCAACTGCGCGACACGGCCACAGCGCGACTCGATAAGGCCGAGGCGGCGTGGAGCAATCAATCGAAGCTCATCGATCGCTGATTCGCCACTGATCCAGTAGTTTTGTCAGGGTGACGAAACAATCCAGCGAATCGCCCGTAGGGGAGAAGCGGTGCCTGTGGTGCCGTCGGCCGCTTCCGGCGCCCGCAACAACCGGCAGGCCACGCGTGTACTGCCGTCAGAGTTGCCGCCAGCAGGACTACGAATCACGCACCCGCTCGACCGAGCTGCGCCTGGGGGATAACGAACTCGTGGTGGCGCGAACCCAAATCGACGAACTGCGCGACGCCGCTCACGTGCTGGCCTATGCCGTCGACGACACCGAGCGCGATCTTGCGGCCTCGGCCAACCCAACAAAGGCCGAACTTCGCGACATGCTTGCCTGGTTGCTCGACGCAGCAAGGCCTTTGCGCACCCTTTCTCGGTGACTTTCGGCCCTATCGACGCAGCGCATGCTTTCGTACCCTGCTTTGCAGGCGGCACATACCGCACATCTGTGATCGAAAGTGAGTTCACAACATGACCCTTCGCCATACGGTCGTCTGGCTTGACCATCAGGACGCGACCATCATCGATTTCTCATTCGATGCTCAACACGCTCTACACGTTCACCACGACACCGCCGACCGCAAGTTGCACCACAAGGTGAACACCATCGGCTCAGGGCGAACTGCCGAGGATCCCGAGTACTACAGGCAGATCGTCGTCGCGATGAAGGACGCCCACGATGTACTTATCGCCGGACCGGGCATTGCGAAGCTGGCGTTTCACAAACACCTCATCAAGCACGAGCCGGCACTTGCCCGCAAGGTGATCGCGGTGGAGACAATCAACCATCCATCCGAGGGGCAGCTGTTGGAGTACGCACGCAAGTATTTGAAGGCCGTTGACAATATGGTCGGCCACAACGGCTGAGCGAGCGCACTGCTCATATCAGATGAGTTTCGTCAGGATGACGAAACTAACCCGCCCAGCAGGGAAGCGGGCCATCGATTGACGAAGGCGTCGTGTCACGCCGAGCGACTCAACGTGGGGGCCGACACGCCGAACGATCCCGTGAAGCGTTTCACGCAGATGCCTGGCTCACGGAGGCGTCGTGAACGCATTCAGGCCTCACGCGCCCAACCCAGTCCAGGCACGCCGCGCGCATCCAATCCGCACCAAACACCGCACCCACCACCGCACCCAACACGCAATCCGCACCAAACACCGCA